>JAADHY010000039.1 GCA_013151585.1 Planctomycetota bacterium | reverse complement strand
AAGCTGGAGTCGATTCCCGGCTTTCGCACGGACCTGAGCCTTCCCGAGATCCAGCGTCTGACCGATCAGGTGGGTTGCGTCATCACGGGAGCCACGCAGGAACTCGTGCCGGCCGACCGCAAGCTGTACGCTTTGCGCGATGTGACCGGCACGGTCTCATCGGTGCCTCTCATCACAGCGAGCATCCTCAGCAAAAAGCTGGCCGAGGGCCTGGACACGCTCGTGCTCGACGTCAAGTGCGGCTGCGGAACCTTCATGAAAACGGCCGACCAGGCGCGCACCCTAGCTCGGTCGATGATTGCCGTCGGCCACCGCCTGGGAATGAAAACGATCGCGTTGATCACGGATATGAATCGGCCGTTGGGCCGCGCCATCGGGAATGCCGTCGAGGTTGAGGAAGCGATGCAGACGCTCGCTGGCGCCGACGGTCCGGACGAACTTTGGGAGCTTGTCCTGATGCTGGCGTCGGAGCTGCTGGTGGCATCCGGGCGGTACGCTTCGTGGGTGAAGGCCGAGCGAGCCGTTCTCGAGGCCCGCGATTCTGGCGCTGCTCTGGAGAAGTTTCGTCAAATGGTGACGGCCCAAGGAGGCGATCTGTCTCGCCCGTTGCCGAAAGCGCCGGCTCATGAGCTTCGCGCGGGCCGGTCCGGGTTCATCGCGTCGATCGATGCCGAGCGTCTGGGCCGGATCGTCACAGACCTGGGCGCCGGCCGCCGCTCGTTGGGGGCTTCGATCGACCATGCGGTCGGCGTGGAGTTGCTGGTACAGGTGGGCGACTCGGTCACGTCGGGTGCTCCGATCGCGCGCATTCTCGCGCCGCCGGCCAAAGCGGAAGCGGTCCGCGAGGCCCTGACAGCAACCTTCGAGTTCTCCGACGAGCCGGTCAAACCCGGCCCCCGCGTCATCGACCGAATGGACGAAAGAAACGTCCGTGCCGCACAGACCGACTCGACGAGTGGGCCCGGCTCGGTGCGGCTGGAAAAAGCGGACGCGGCGCAACCGATGGGTGTGGATAGTGACATCGAAAGGCTGATCCGTGCCGCCCACGCGGCTCGGGACCGCGCTTATGCTCCGTATTCCCGTTTTCGTGTCGGCGCGGCCGTGTTGACTTCAGACGGCACAATCGCTACCGGGTGCAACGTTGAGAACATCTCCTATGGGCTCACGTTGTGCGCCGAGCGGGCGGCCGTAGCCGGCGCCGTGGCGGCCGGACATCGAGGCCTCACAGCGATCGCTATCGTTGCCGAGGGAAAAACCACTCCGTGCGGGGCATGTCGACAATTCTTGGCCGAGTTCGGCACCGATCTCGCCATCTACGTTGCCGACCCCGGCAATCCCGCCGTGGTTCGCTGCTGGCGTCTGAGCGAACTGCTGCCCGAAGCGTTCCGGATGAGTCCATCCGAATAGCAGCACAGGTGGACCGACTCTCACAAGCGAACGGGAGGCGTAAGCCTCCGGGGTAGGCCCGATGCGCCGGTGGGCCGCGCTCCGTCGCGTCCGCCCCCAACCAACGCACGGCAGTAGCATTTAAGGGGGCGTCAGAGAGTAACGTGCTCTTTTTGTAGGATGGATATTCCTGTCCGCTGCCCGTTTGACGGGCGAGAAAGCCCGTCCTGCATCCCGAGTCGCACAACTCTTGTTTTCTGACGGTTGCTTAACGCATCGCCGCGTCGGCTGAGCGGGCGGGACCGGCCACACGCAGTTTGGCCAGATTGGCTCGTTCGGCCGCCGCCCTCACCCGTTCGTCCTTGGGACGCAGCCGGGACGCCCAAACCAAGTGTTCGGCTGCATCAGCGAACCGGTCGTGTTTCAGCAGCCAAAAGCCGTAGTCGCGGTGGACGTGGAACGAATTCGGATCGGCGTCCAGGGCAGCCGTGAAACACTCCTCGGCACGAAGATCGTCTCCGAGTTGGGCGAAGGCTTTGGCCGCGACCAACCAGTGCACCACCGGACGCCGGTTGCCCGGGCGTTTGGCTTCAGCGACCGCTGCCTCGGCCAGGGTTTGGAGCAAGTACTGATGGTCTTCCGGTCGCTGCAGCGACCGAAACCGTTCCTCCAACCATTGAAGAGCTTCCCAGTCGGGATGAAAAGCTTCCACCAAGAACCGGGCGGGAACGAAGTCGATCAGAATATCGACGATCCGCTGCTGATAATCCCGATCTCGATGAAAGGCCCCTCGCCAATAGCGCAGAGCCGTTTGGATGTCTCCCACGAACCAAGCGTCTCGTCCGAGTGCGAAGAGGACTTCCGGGTGATAAGGCCGAACGGTCAAAGCCTGAGAAAGCCAAGCTTCTTTCACGGCCGGGCCCGTTCCCTGAAGGAAGTCTAGATCCGCCAGATAAAGGTAGCCTTCTCCTTGCAGCGGGCATAGCGAAAGAGCTCGTTGAGCATGGAAGAGAGCCTTGTCGAGATAGCGCCGATTCGGACCGAGCGCGCGGCCGAGCCAGTCGCTCAGCTCGGTCGCGGAGGCAAATTGCGAGGCCCAGGCGGCGTCCCGGATCTGGAGCAGCGTCATCGGATTCTCGGCGTGCTGCTGGGCCACATGAAACCAGGACAAGTAGCCGGCTGCCATCCGGAGTTGAGCCCTCGAATTCGAGGGATCCAAACAGACGGTGGCGCGGAGTTTGATCAGCTTGCGACGCAACCTCGCCAGCTCGTCGGAGGAGTCGGCCGAGGCTTCCGGTTCATCGTCTTTTTCGTGGACCAAACGTAAATAGGCCATCCAATGCGGTTCGGCCAGTGCCGAGGGCAACTTAATCTGCAGCATCCACGTCGTAACGGCCACGAGCCCGCCGAACGCGGCAGCGGCCGCCCATCTTGGTAACCGAACGCCGGAAAACGCTGTCCGGTCACACTCCGGCATTTGAGCTTCGCGGGCAAAGTGACAGAAGCGACACGCACAGGCGGCTAATACGCCGGTGATCACCATGCATCCGGGGACATACCAAATGAAATCGACGAAGGCATGAGCGGCGCTCGCTGCCAAGCTTCCCGTCACCGCGGCCAATGGCGCCGCGATTTCACGTGAGTCCGCCAATCGAAGACCGGCCAAACACCAATAGGAGCACAGAAGCACGGCCATTAACGCCAAAGCCAACCCCGGAAGCCCCATCTCGGCGGCGATTTGCAAGTACGAATTCTCTGCGTGCGTGTACTCCCGGTTGTCGAACGCTTGGTCCAGATAGATCGGATAAATCTCGCGGTGACTGGCTAGGCCCGCGCCGGTGACTGGAAAATCTCTTGCAATATCCAGGTTGGCCTTCCAAATTCGCAGCCGATCGTCGGACTGCCAGTTGTCAAGCCGTTTCGACAGGCGCTCGGTGCCAAGCATCAGGAGCATTCCCAGGCACAATCCGCCCACACCCGCCAACGCCCAAAGCAGTTTTCCTGAAGCCACTCCTTTGCGGAACAACGCGCCGACACAGAACAACATGGCGATGAACAGCGCGACGATCCCGCCCCGCGACAGGGAAAACAACACGCTGGCGATTACCAGTGCCAAAGTCAACAACAAGAGTGCCAGTCGGGAATCGTCTCCCGTTGCGGGCCGTTCCGAACAGGTGAAGGCAGCTTCGCTGCAGCGGCGTCTGTTTTCCAGAAATCGGATGATCCACCATAAGAGCGGACCGACGGATAAGACCAGAAAATGCGCAAAGTGATTTCTGTTCGTGAAGGCTCCTTTCAGCCGGTCCGCCGTAGTCGAATAGGGATGTTCAAAGACCCAGAAGAATTTTCCGTTGCTGGCAAAGTATTGCACCAATGCAAAGGCCGCCATGCTCGCTGCGGCCAGACAGATCCATCGCATCAGCCGTTCCGCGTCCTGCGGTCTTTCGATTCGTTGGGAGGCCACAACGGCGATGAGCCCCACGGCGATCAGCGAAACCAGCGCCGACCGAGTGGCCCCGAGCGTCAAGCTGAGATGGTTCCAGCCGTTCGCAAGCAGTTGGCTCGGATTGTCGTCGCTCCAGCCGGGGAGCAGTTTCGAAATGTGAGGCGAGAGCAAGTTGATCCACGAGTTAGGAAGTTCGGTGATCTGCAACAAGCCGAGAGCAGCAGCCAGGATCAGAAGGATTTCGAGCCCCGTCACGCGCCAGGTGGGACGGGAGCAAATCATCTGCCGAAGCAGCCAGAAGCCTGCCACCCAGCCTGCCACAATCGTCAAGACCAATTGGCCGGTGGCGGTCCGCCCGCCCATCGCAAAGGGCACGGCAAAGATCGCGCCGAAAAGGCCGATGTCCACCAGCCGCGTCACAGAGCGATCGAAGGAGGCCCCGTTTTCGACGTCGGATCGTTTTCGATGAGATCGAGCGGTTTGGTGGCGTCGAGAACTCATTTTGATGCACCCAGCCATCGGTGCGGCTCAGTCATTGGCGGCCATTCCGGTCAAGCGGCGTGCGTTCTTCGGTGGCCAATCTCTGCAAGTTCGCCGTCCAGCGTGAGGGATTCCTCTTCCGAAGCTTCTTCGCGAGCGTCGGAATCCTCGTGGCCATAGCCGTAGCCGTACCCGTAACCATATCCGTATCCATAACCATATCCGTACCCGTACCCGTAGTAGTCGCCGCCGGAATCGGGTTTGACGCGGTTGACGATTAGGCCAAGCAACGGGATGTCCAGTGTGGTGAAGGTGTCAACCGCGCGGATCACCATTTTGCGGCGGTTTTTGTCCGGACGCACGACCAGCAGAACACCGTCGACCAGCCGGCCGACGATCGTCGGATCGCTGACGGCCAAAACAGGAGGAGCGTCCACCAGAATCTGGTCGTAGATAGTCTCTGCCCAGGCCAACAGCTCGGAAAACCGGTCACTCGCCAGCAGCTCGGCGGGATTCACCGGACGGGGCCCCGACGGGATGACGTCCAATCCTTCCGTGATCGATGCGATCAGATTCTTGGCCACGCTTTCGTGGATTGGAAGCGTGTCGCGCAGAACTTGCGACAGTCCTTTCGTTCCTTTCAGCTCCAGCAACGTAGTCAACCCCGGACGCCGCATGTCGCCGTCGATGATGAGCGTCTTCTTACCGGACTGCGCAAAGGCGACGGCCAAGTTGGCCAGTATGGTGGTTTTTCCGTCGCCCGGCTCGGTACTGGTCACGACGATCCGGTGAGCCTGCTCTTCAGAAAAGCTGAGCGCGGTCCGCAGCGTTCGAAATGCTTCCGTTTCCACACCGTTCGGCTTGGCCAGCGTGTGGACGCTGTCGATGCCAGCTCCGCCAATGGGTTCCATTTGACGAACCATAGCCAGGACGGGGACGCCCAGATGCAGGCGGAGGTCTTCAGGCGAGCGGAANNNNATCCAACAGGTCCAGAACGTACACGGCGGCCAGTCCGCTGCCCAGCCCAAGCGTTACCGAGATCAGCGCCACGATAATGAGTTTCGGCCATACTTGAGAGGTCGATACCGACGGAGGACTGACGATTTCCGTTAAAAGTCCTTGGTCTTTGCCCAGGTCGAGCCGGTTGATGCGATCCAGTAACAGGTCGTAGTCCTTTCGAAGCCGATCCAGCGTGTCTTTTACAAACTCGATGCGCGCCTGCAAGTTGGCGATCGGCATGGCGACCATTTTTTCTCGCTGCAGTTGCGCGAGGATTTGATGCTGCTTTTCAAGAGCGTGCTGGAGCTTTTGCTGAGCCATCTGGAGCAGTCGCGGCTTGAGCTCGCGGTTCCGGATTTGCCGGAGTGTCTGGCTGATGGCCAGTTGTCGGCTCCCGAGCCACTCCTCCGTGGTGCGGATTTTTTCAGCGAGGTCCAGCACGCGAGGATGCCGCTCGCCGTAAAGTGACAGCAGGTTCCGCAGCTCCGCTTTGTCGGCGTTGAGTTGAATCTGAGCCTGCGCCAGTGCGTAAGCGTCCTGCCGTCCCAGCCCGAGTTCTTGCATCAAGAACTCTCGGCCGATCATCTCGATTTCTTGCAGGGCCAAGCCTTCAATATCTTCTCCGTTCTCAATCGCTCGTTGAACGGAGTCATAAAACGCTTGAGCGCGGATGACTTCTTCTTGAATCTCCGTCAGCTTCTTGTTCAGATCGAGCACACGTTCGACGGCAGGGATACGGCTTGTCCCGTCCGATCCCACGAAAGCCTCGGACGCCGTCCGCAAACGCAAGAGCTCTTCTTCTTTGGCATGCAGCTCACCTTCAAGCCGCGTTTTTTCCGCCGTCAGCCGGTTCAAGAGCTCCATGGTGTTGTTCTTGTGCGTCTTGTCCATGAAAGCCAAATAGGACCGGACGATGGCGTCCACCACGGCCGCCGCAGCGTAGGGATCGAGCGAACGGTAGCGGATATCGATCAGGTTTGTCCAACTGGGCGAAGTGACCGACGTGTTTTCACGAATCGTTTGAATCCAGTTCTCGCGAGGGACCCCTTTCAGGTCGACCCGATGCTCTTTGGGAAGGTTCTCGATCGCGCTGGCCAGCACCTTGTCGCTCGTCAGAATCTTACGATAGGTGGGCATGTAGTTTTGCACGCCCTGCTGAATGGTAAGCGAATCCTCGAGCGGATCCTGGCTGGCTTTCAACACGAGCAATTGAGCGGCGGAGTCGTACAGACGCGGTGCGGTGAGGTAATAGAACGCTCCGAGCACGCTGCTGATCAACAACGTGGTGATCACGACTCCTTTGCGGAGACGGACGGCGTAGAGAAACCTGAGGACGTTGGCCAGCAGGTTCGCCGTCGACACGCTCGTGTCGGTGCTCTTCAGAGTCTCTTCGTCATGCGGCATGGACGACGTCCTTGGGCTCCATAACTGGGGCTCGGAAAACTCACAAAGCGGTGCTGGTGACCGACGCACCGATGGCAAACCGAATCACGTTGATGGCATCCAGCAGAATCGTCGCCGGAGTTTGTTCGACGCTGACGACATCCCCGGGCATCAATCGCAGGTTTTCGCTGCCATCCCGTTTGGCTTTCCGGATGCTCGCCTGAATCAACACGGGCTCCGACGTCGGAGTCATGCGACGGATGATGAAGACTTTGTTTGCCACAGTCGACTTGACTCCTCCCGCCAGCGCGATGGCATCCAGCATCCGCAGCTCTTCGGCCACCGGAAACTCGTAGCGGCCGGGATTCTTGACCAAGCCCATCACGTGAATCGGCTGAGGATCTCGCCGCTCGACCATTACCACCGCGCCATCCTGGACGTAGTAGCCTCCGGAACCGGCCTTTGCGGCCGACACCAGGTTCACGCGAAGCGTCTGGGCACCGGAATGAGTGGCTTGGGTGGCCGAGTAGCCGGCTTGGACGACCCCCGACCGACCGGCGTCAGCCACGGGGTTCGGCACGGGATCGGCGCGGTTGGGTTGGCGGATTTCGACATCTGTGCCCGCGTCATCGGCCAAACCACCGGCAGCGACCAAAGCCGCCAATAAATCGCTCGAGCCTCGCGGCAACGAATAAATGCCGGGCTTCTTCACCGCGCCGACGACGGTCACTCGATTCACACGCTGTTGTTTCATGGTGACAGTGACATGAGGGTCCCGGTAAAGCTGCTGCCGGATGCAGGCTGCCGCGATTGCCGCCTCAGCCGCTTCCAACTCTAGTCCCGCCAACGCCACCGAACCGACAAACGGCAGGTCCGCCTCGCCGTTGTCATTCACGCGGACGGGAAAGGTGAATGTATCGTCTTTCCCCAGTCCGGCTGTGATCGTCACCTCCAGCACGTCCCCCCGATCAATCAACTGACTGCTCGGCGGTGTCATCGCAAGCCGCGACAGATCAACAACTTGCGGGTTCTCCACCGGAGGGGCTTGCAGCTCGGGCGGCAAAGTCGACGCACGGTAATGAACAGTAGCGCAGCCCGAAACCAGCACCAGAAAAAGGGCAAGACACACGCTGCAGATCCAACGATCGACCAAAGCCGGATTTGCAACGCGGGCGGAGAGCTTGATGCGTCGAACACTAGCCATCCGAGTGAATCTCTTCAATGCGGTTTCGCGGATCGTTGACGGGTGAAGGCGCATGAGAAGAGGCAGGCGGCCTGCTTCGAGAGAGGAAAGCCCGCGACCCGAGACCGGCCAGCCAGCGCCGGCCTGTCGCATCGGGCGGCGGAAGGTAAAACATTCGCCGCTATGCGTCAAGACGGATGCACACGCCGAACGGCCCCGCGAACCGCGGTTTCCGAGCTGGCAGATCACTTCGGCAATGCGATGCAGCTTGGTTCAGACGCCAAGCCGGCCTATTTCAGCTCATACCGGAACGCGCCGTCGTCGGCCAGCGAAACGCACACATCCGAAACGTGGCGTCCCTCGGCCATGCACGATAAGAACTCGGCCGCCAATTCCGGTAGTAACGTGCGCGTGAGGATGTGGTCCACGTTGCGCGCGCCGGTCTCCACTTCGGTACACCGTTGGGCGATGCCCTCGACCAGTTCCGGAGTGTATCGCAGGGTCGCGCGGTAGTTCTCCGCCACTCGCTGGACGACTTTATCCAGCTTCAGCCGGATGATGCGCTTCAGAACGTCGTCGGTCAGCGGGTAATAGGGGACAATGACCAACCGGCCGAGAAAGGCGGGCTTGAAGGTTTTCAGCAGTTCCTCGTGCAGCGCCGTGGTCAGGGCGTCGGGATCGGGAGTCGTCTCCGGATCCGCGCAAAGCGTCCTGATCAGCTCGGTTCCGGCGTTGGTCGTCATGATGATCAACGTGTTCTTGAAGTCGATGTCTCGGCCTTCGCCGTCTTTCATCGTGCCCTTGTCGAACACCTGGTAGAAGATATCTTGTACGCCCGGATGGGCTTTCTCCATTTCGTCCAGCAAAACGACGCTGTAGGGCTTGCGGCGGACTGCCTCGGTCAGCACACCGCCTTCGCCGTATCCGACGTATCCCGGCGGCGACCCCATCAACAGCGAGACCTTGTGTTCTTCCTTGAACTCCGACATGTTGATCACCGTCATATTCTGCTCGCCGCCGTAGAGCAGATTGGCCAGCGTAATGGCCGTTTCCGTCTTGCCGACGCCGCTGGGACCGGCCAGCAGGAAAACCCCGATCGGGGTACGCGGGTCGGCCAGCTTCGCTCGCGATGTGTAGATGCGCTGCGTGATGGCCTCCAAAGCGTGGTCTTGACCGATGATCGACTCGGCCATCCGCTCTTTTAGGCTCAGAACCGTACGGATCTCGTCGGAGACCATCCGCCCGACGGGGATGCCGGTCCAAGCCGAGACGACTTCCGCCACGGCCTGGCCGTCCACGCAAACTTGCATCAGAGGGGACTCCCCTTGGAGCTCGGCAAGCTGCTGCGTCAACGATTCGAGTTCGGAGCGGAGTTCTTCTTGCTGCTCGGGCGAGAGTCCTTCAGCGGTCTCGGCGGTCGGCGGCTGCGTGACCTGGGCCGCCTGCGGTGCAGTACTTTCTTCCACAGGCGCCTGGGTCGCCGTTTGGTCTGTTCGGACGTCGGGCGAGCTCGTACCGACATCGTCCGCCTCGCTCTCTGCGGTATCCGAAGCACGCGGTGCCTGGCCGTCGCCCTTCTCCCGAGCCGAACGCACGCTGGCTTCCAGCCGAGATCGCAGGTCCCGAATCGCTTCAACCAGCCGCTTTTCTTCCTGCCAGCGCTCTTCCAGAGCGGCCAGCTCTTCTTCCCGCTGTTTTTTCTCGGCCGTCAGTTCGTCGATCCGCTGTGCGTGATCCGCACCAGCCGCCTGTTCGCGTTGTAAGATGTCTAGCGACACATTGAGCTGCTCGATGCGGCGGCGCAGGTCTTCAATGGGCGGCGGTGTCGCGGTATGTCCCAGGGCGACGCGAGCGCAGGCCGTGTCCAACAAGCTAATCGCCTTATCGGGCAACTGGCGTCCGGTGATGTACCGGTGCGAAAGGCGAACGGCCTCGACGACCGCCTCGTCGAGAATCCGCACACCGTGATGGGCTTCCAGTGTGTCGACCAGACCGCGCATCATTTCGATGGCCGCCGCTTCGGACGGCTCCTCCACCTTCACTACCTGGAACCGCCGGGCCAACGCGGCATCTTTCTCGAAATACTTCTTGTACTCGGCCCAGGTGGTGGCCGCGATCGTGCGCAGTTCGCCTCGGGCCAGCGCCGGCTTCAGAATGTTGGCGGCGTCGCCTTGTCCGGCCTGTCCGCCGGCCCCGATCATGGTGTGTGCTTCGTCGATAAACAGAATGACCGGTTGCGGAGCGGCTTTGACTTCTTCGATGACCGATTTGAGCCGGTTTTCGAACTCGCCCTTGATACCCGCGCCAGCCTGCAGCAGAGCCAAGTCGAGCGTGCGGAGCGAGACGTTCTGCAAAGACGGCGGCACGTCGCCGGCAGCCAGTCGCAACGCGAACCCTTCGACCACGGCCGTCTTCCCCACACCGGCCTCGCCGGTCAGAATTGGATTGTTCTGGCGGCGTCGCGTGAGGATGTCGATGACTTGACGGATTTCCGCATCCCGACCCAGGACGGGATCAATTTCACCGCGGCGTGCCCGTTCGGTCAGGTCGATTGTGTATTGGTCCAGGGCGTTGGTGCCGGTCGGAGCCGCCGCGCCGGGGCCGACACCGTGGTCCGTGACGCGTGTCGGCCGCATCGTTGTGTCTTGTTCTTTGCTGTTGGCCGCGATCCGAGGAAGGTCCCGCCGTAGGGCGTCGACGGAAATCTTCTCCAGCTCCGGCGACAAGCTGCACGCCAAGCGCGACAAAGACTCGTCGCCCAGCAAAGCACACAACAGGTGCCCGGAACGGGTCAAGCCGGCGTCGAAATCGACCGAGGCGATCATCCAGGCTTCGCGAATCAGTTGCACGATGTTGGGCGAAAGAGCCGGAGGATCGGCGTTACCGGTTTTCTTCCGGTCCAAAGCTTTCGTCAGGTCCGTTGTGAGGCGCGAAACATCGATGTCAAAGTGCCGGAACGCGGCCGCCAGGTCCGTATTGGGGACATCCACCAGTTTGACCAACCAATGTTCCACGTCCACGTTGTAGTTGGAACGCGACAGGCAAAGTCCCGCCGCCTCTTCCAACGTCTTCCGGCAAGTGCTGTTCAGCTTTCCCACGAGCGACTTCAGGTTGACTTGCATGGCGAGCCTGTCCTCGATGTGATTCTTACCAACGTCTCGTTGTTCCACGGATCAATTCATGCGGGCTCACGCCGATTGCCGGCCGGCTCGTTCTGGCCAGCCTTCGTGCACGAAGACGGCATCCGACACATCCTCACGGGGCGGCCGCGAAATCAGCCAGGAATTCCATCCCAGCCGTGTTTGGATTGGGCCGTCACCACCCAACCGGCTCGCCGGCACTTCGGTGGCCCGCAAAACCAGTTGGACATCGAAATCGTATTCCGGCCCGACGTACATTCGTACGAGCTGGGCCAACCGAGTTAGCGTCTCACCGCTCGGCACCAACTGTTCGAATTCGTGATACCGCAGCGGCCCCAGACGAATTCGAAAGGCGTTCTCGACGCTCCACACGCGGGTGCCGACAATGACGTTTTCCCCTAGCGCGCAGTTGCGTCCTTCGGGACATTCGCGACTGGGAAGAGACGATTGATTGTCCGCTGAAAGATAAAGCCACTGCCCGCGGAACTGTTCAACACGAACCGGCAAGTCGAAACAGTCTTCCAACATGCGACGCAGTGACAACGCGTTCGGTCGCCGATGAGCCAAAAAGCCCGCGTAGAACAGGCAGGTTTCGTCGTCCAGTTGCATCCGGCGCTGCAGTGACGGCATTCCCAGCCCGATCAGCGCCAGCAGGGCCAACACGAACGTCAGGCGCTCCGGTGGCTCGGACGCTCCCGCCTGCTCGTACGCACCCGGTACTTTTCCCACGCCCGGTAGAACAGCGAAATCAGCCGGTGGTTGAACAAGTCGAGGAAGTCACGAAGCGAGCGGTCTTTTGCCCGCAACCGCTCGATGACCAGAGACGTGTAATGATGCGGCAAAGCCCCGTTCGGGCCGATCAGTCCCAGAAAGGACACGGTCACTTGGGCCAGCGGCCCGGGCGGGAGTTCCTCTTCCGGCTTGCGCAGTTCCAGCGAACAGATGGAGCTGGGCGGAAAGGTATGCGACGGCAGCGTGCGAAAGCGAACGGGCTCGCGGTCAGGCGGACCGTCCTGCCCGACCGGGACGAACCGCGGCCGGTCCGGCTCCGCCTCCCTGCGTCTCGCCCACATTTCCAGCAGTCTCACGACCTGAAAAGCGTCGAACCGGCAAGGATTCCGAGCCAGGTCTTCGATTACAGCAGGACCCGCTCGCCTGCCCGAGGCGGCCATTGTTTTAAGTTCCTCTCTTGCTTGCTGGTTCTTGCGATCAATTGCGTGAACGAGTTGATGGAGCAATACAGTCCCAGAAATCGCTCCAGGACCGAAGCAAACAGAAACACGCTCTCGCCGACAAACCGAGTTTCGTCGAATGTGATGCTCACCTCCAGCCCGCGACACAGTCCGCCCGACACACCGCCGCCGGTCCGGCCAACGACGCGTCGCGTCGCGATACTTCGCACGCCCTCGATCATCGCCCGCGTTTCTTCCGACTCGGCGAAATCGTACAGCGCCAGAATCTCGCGAAGTGCCTCAGCGCCCTCCTCGCCGTCACACAGAGACAAGTGATTGACAGACAAATGAGAGATCAGCCGCCAGAGCATGCCGTGTCTCAACGGAACGCGGTAGGTGGGTGTGGGCGACGTAAGGCATTCGATGGACGCAATCGGTTCGCCGTCGACCAGCTCCATGTGCGGCTGGCC
>JAADHY010000558.1:7492-14042 GCA_013151585.1 Planctomycetota bacterium | reverse complement strand
TTTTCCGAGAGGGTTCGCTTTTCTTACAAGACCAAAACGAGGTTTTCGGATAAGCTCTAAGGGAGCGACATTGCCGGCGTTGCCGAAAGAATCAGGATCGAGCCCAGGTGCTGGGACAACCCAGCGGGAGCCCCAATCGATTCCGTTTCTGCCCCCGCCGCGCAACTGCGCTCTCACCAATTCGTTGGTTTTCGATATCCCTCGGGGCCTTTCGCCGCTAGCCGCGAAAGTACTGCCTTCCCAGTTCGGTGATTTCCCAAATGCCCCGGGGGCTGTCGTTCTTCAAAAGTCCTTCACGCACCATTGAATGGCGTGCCCATTGCGCTGCGTTGCGCCATCGTGGCAGGCGCGGGTCTGAGGCCAAGGGTTCGAAATCTACCTCCCGCAAGCTGTCCTTCATCAGCTCGTACACCCGATCCAGAACGTCATTCAGGGACGCAGATCCCCCAAGCTCTTCAAGTGCCCGCAGAATCGGGCGGTAGTATTCCTGCTCCGGTGTGCGCAGTCTCCGTCGAAGGCGACCGAGATCTCGCCGATGGGCGCGAGTTTCATCGTCTCGGCTTTGATCTCCACCAACGATCTGTCTCCACTCGCGTCGCAGATCACCGACTTTTTCGCGGAAAGCGGTGATTTGCGCTGCTTTTTCCAGTGCCTCTCGCGCTCGGTCATAGTCGCGATTCTCAAACGCCTGAGAGCCCTGTTGATTAACGAAATCGATGTCCGCTTCGATTTCTTCGATTAATATCTCGAACGCTGCGGCGACACTCGTAGTGTTGTTGTCAAGCATGGCTCGGCTCCGGTTGACACAGTCAAGCAACATGCCGGCATAAGAGGGGCGAGCAACGGACACGTTTAACGCCAGCGTACAGCGATCGAGCTTGGCTCTCAAGGCGTGTCGCTCATTGACGGGCAAAGCCACATTGCCACAAACACACGACCAGCACTCGAAGAGCTCGAGGAGGGCGGTAAACACACAAGCATTTCTGCTTCGCAGAGGCGAGAGAGAGGGCAGCGGCGATGAATGGCTTCCTTTCTTCTTTCTTTTCCGTGCTTCCCAAATCGCGCTGATCTTCGTCGGTCTGGTTTACTGCCTCTGGCTGCTGAAGCAGCCCATGGAGATGCGCACCTCGGCGATGTAAGCGGTGGGCCGAACATTCGATCGTTTCCGTGTCTCCTTTGGTCGTCCTTCGTTTCTCGTACCTCGCGCAGTAGCGATAACACACTTAGCTCGTAATTGCAGGTCGGTTTACTACTTTTTGTGGCGATGGCAGCAGCTCGAAAACTCGAATGAGATGCTCCAACGGCCTGGTGCTCGGCCTGCTAAGCTGAAGAAACGGGAAATCGGGGCGCCGTCCGGCGGAGAGATCGTCTTGTCGGGACCGCGGAATTGAACGTCTGGTGCGGGAAAGTTAGCATGTTGCGGCCCCTGAGAAGCTTTGCTTGTGCGTCTGGTGGCCTACAAGGTCGGCAATCGGCAGACGGTCTCAAAGCTGGCGAATAATGGTAGTAAGAGCGTGACGGGAGGGGACGCGCCTTCCGAGCCGGTACGCGCGGGCATTTTTGCCCCGGAACGGCTTAGCCGGAGCCCCGCCCTCCCAGTTTTGAGATAGACTTTCGGGCCGGCTCGTGTCTATGAAGGGGAAGGGGCGTCGCTGCGGCGATCGATAGGGCTGTCGGATTGTTCGCTTTGTGCCAAATCTGAGGCCGAATTCCTGTCACGTCCTCAAGCAGGGCTTGGAGAGGAACCGATGAAGACACGAGGAGAGTTGGAAGCCGAAATCTGCCGGACGATCATCCAGTTTGAGAAGGAGTACATGGGGCGGGGCCCTGTGGAAACGAAGAGCTTCTTGCTGGAAGACATGCTCGTGGTTCGTCTGAAAGGAGTGCTGACGCCCGCAGAGATCAAGCTGGCAGCTTCGCAGGAGCGCGGACGCTACCTGTTGAAGCAAGTCCGGCAGCAGCTTTTGGATTTCGGTCGACCCTTGCTGGAATCCGCCGTGGAGGAGATTCTCGGCGTGCCGGTGCAGAGCATTCACACCGACATCAGTACGAAGACCGGTGAGCGGGTCATCGTTTTCACTCTTGCCCGCAAACCAGAATTCAGAGACTCGTCGGGCCGGTGAGCCTGCCGGCGCGCGACCTTGCGACGACCATCTCGTAAACCGATTGCTCAGCCGCGACATGCCAAACGAAATTTTTGTCGATTTGTGTCGGGAAGAGCATTGACATGCGACGGGATGGCGCTTAATCTATCCCGCGTAGAAGTCTGAATTGCTGGAGTGGCAGAAGCCAGGTCAGCAATTGAGACTGCCCGAAAATAGAAGCCAGGAAGTCTTGCGAAACTTCAAGCGTTCGCGGGAATAACCGGCCGGAAAGACGCGCAGAAGGCGTGTTTTCCCGGCCGTTTTTTTGTGGTGGCCCAGTCACCCTGTTGGTGAATCGGTCATTGTCCTTCGGGAACATAGGGCTCGAGGGAATGTGGCCGGAGGTACGCACGTGATGCGAGCCTCCGGCCTTTTTTGTTGTCGTTGGTCGAAAGTGAAATGTCGAACTCAGACCTTAGAGGAGGGAATTGTGTGATGGGAGAAAAGCATTTCGTCAGAGGTTCCTCATTCGGTGAACTGCAGCGCTGGGGCGACGAGGATTCGGTTGAGGTGATGTTGATTACCTGCACCGATCCTTCCTTGGATTTCAGCCTGCTGAGTGAGTTCCGCTCAGTTCCTTTGTTGCTCTGGCGGTGTCCGGGCGTGGTCGTCCCCCCTTACGGCAAAGCCGGTCCTGAAGTCGAACAGATCCTCGAGCATGCCGTGAACGACCTTGGCGTACGAGAGATCGTTGTTTGCGGCCATTTGCCCAACGAACGGCTTCGGGCTTTTCTGGCCGAGCAAGAAGGAGCAGAGCAGGAAGCCGACCCTTCCGGACGCGCGCTGCGGTCCATTTGCCATGTCGTCCGAGCGAAATGCGGCCATCTCGCTCCCGATCAACTGCTTCAGACCATCGTGGAAGAAAACGTGTTGCTCCAAGCGGCCAATCTGCGCACGTACCCTGCGGTTCTGGCCGCCGTCGTCCGCGGCCAGCTTCAGATTCATACCTGGATCTATGATCTCGAACACGAGGTGTTGTACGTGCGCGGCTCCAAAAACAGTCTGCTCCTGAACCGGAGCAGGCGATTCGTTCCTCCGCCGCGACGTCTGTTGCCCTCCTACGATCCGTGCGACATCTATCTCGCGTAACTTCGCCAGGCAGTCCCGACGCGATCTCGATTGTCCCATCTTTCCCGTCCGTCTCCTAAGCAGAGCCGGGCCCTGTTTGCCGTCTGCTTGCGGTGTTTCCCTTCCATCGCAAGCAGCGTCGGGAAACAGGCTTTCTCCAGACGAGGCTCGGCCGATCGGGGCAATCCAATCTGCGGGTGGGCGTTCTGATCTTCCCGGACTTTCAACGAAAGGATCAAGCGATGAAAAACCAACTCGATGCTCAATGGTGGAAAGCAGACTTCTTAGCTTCTTTGGTCGTCTTTCTGGTGGCCTTACCGTTGTGCATGGGGATCGCCATTGCCTCGGGCGCTCCGCCGATTGCGGGCATTCTCAGCGGTGTCATTGGCGGGATCGTGGTGGCGTTGCTGGGAGGCAGCCCGATGCTGGTCAGCGGACCGGCGAACGGATTGATCGTGTTGGTGCTGCTGATTACCCAGCAACACGGCTTGGCCGTGTTGGGGGTGATCGTTTTGGCGGCAGGGCTGTTGCAGGTGCTGGCCGGTTCCCTGGGACTCGGGCAGTTGTTCCGGGCCATTCCGCCGTCAATCATTCACGGCTTAATGACCGGCTTTGCCGTGATCATTTTTGCCAGCCAGTTCCATGTGATGCTCGATGACCCCGTTCGCACAACGGCGTTGGAGAACTTGATATACATCCCTGTGGCGATCTGGGATGCTGCCGTCAATCAAGACGGCTCCCACCGGGCGGCCATAATCGGCGTGCTGACGATCCTGATTCTGCTGTTGTGGAAGCCGCTGGTTCCGAAGCATTTGGCCTTTGTGCCCGCTTCGCTGGTGGGCGTCGCCGTGGCGACTGCCGTGGTGGCCTTCGGCAACCTTTCCGTCGCCCGGGTGAACCTACCCAGCAACTTGCTCGACGCAGTTCAGTTGGTCGACTTATCACTGCTCCCGCGTTTGCTCGAATGGCCCATCTTGGAACTGGCCCTGGTGATGGCGTTCCTGGCCAGTACAGAAACACTGCTCAGCGCCACGGCAGTGGATCGGCTGCATCAGGGGCCGCGGACCAACTACGACCGAGAGCTAACCGCACAGGGCATCGGGAACATGCTGTGTGGTATCCTGGGAGCGATCCCACTGACCGGTGTCGTGATCCGTAGCGCGGCGAATGTGGCCGCAGGAGCCCGGACCCGATGGTCCAGTGTCTTGCACGGCGTGTGGCTCTTGGTTTTCGTGGCGGCTTTGCCGAGCCTGTTGAAGCTGATCCCCACGGCCAGTCTGGCGGCCGTCCTCCTGATAGCTGTCTTCAAGCTGGTGGATGTCAAAGCCTTGAAGGAAATTTGGCGACACGACAAGCGGGAAATCGGCATCTACGCCGTGACGGCCGCCACGGTTTTCTTCTGGGGCGTCCTGCCGGGCGTGTTGCTGGGCATCGGGTTGGCTCTGGCCAAATTGCTTTATAGCGTCGGGCATCTGAACATCCGGGTCGAGGAGGATCCAGACCACGGCCGGACCAATCTTTATCTGGAGGGAACCGCCGTGTTCCTGAACCTACCCAAGCTGGCGTCCGTGCTGGAGACCGTTCCGGCCGGGACCGAGCTGCATGTTCATATCGAGAACCTGAATCTGATCGACCATGCCTGTTTAGACCTGCTCGCCAACTGGGAGCATCAACATCGAAGCACCGGCGGTGAGCTTGTTTTGGACTGGGAGAGTCTCCCGGTGAAGTTTGGCAGGCAGTTCGGCCTCGGAGAGTCAAACGTCTCTGCCGAGCCTTGGGGCTCTTCCAGCAGCGGTCCCGAGCAGCGCAGACGCTTCTCCCGCGAAGGATGGCAGCCACTTTACAAAAAAGCGTCGTAGTGGCGTCTTCCGCCACGAAGGCCAGAACCAAGCGGCTCTGCGCGAGAACGGTTTCTCCTTTTGGTTTGATGATGTCCGATTCCTTCCAGGGCAGCACCAAAGGGACTAGCCGAGCCGGGCCAGTTCGCCTAGACTCAAACGCCGTGTGAGCTTACAGAAGGCGGTACAGGTCTTACGGTGGGCGAGCTTTTTGGCCGGGACCCCGGAGGACCATGGTGTCTTCTTGCGTCAAAACGCTCGCCCCGGGCGGCCGATCGGACGGTCATGAACTGTGCCGTTCTTTTCGGCTGTGAGGCAATCGCGGACGCTTGCTCTGCGTTTGAGGCGAGGCTGGTACGAAAGAGACCGCTGCCGTGACGGGAAAACTTCGGGTTCTCTTCGCCATCGGATCGCTATCCGGCGGTGGGTCGGAGCGGCAAATGGTGCAAATCCTCCGGGCGCTGGACCGGTCGCGGTTCCAGCCGTTTCTGTATTTGATCGATCGGCAAGGTGAGTTCTTGCACGAGGTGCCGGAAGATGTGCCGGTACGGGCTTTCTGGGAGGAGCACCGTCGACCGTGGCTGAATTGGCCCGGAAGGATTCATCAGTGGCAGGTCCGGCATCTGACGCAAGTGCTTCGTGAGTTTGCAATCGACCTGCTCTACGATCGCACGTTGCCCATGGCTCTGGTGACAGCACGAGCGGCCCGGCGGGCGGACGTGCCGCATGTTCCCACGATTGTCAGTGATCCGGTACGCGACTTCGCAACCAGTGCCGGACGCTTCCGGCCGATCAAACGGTGGCTGCTGCGACAAGCCTACCAGTCGGCGGCTCGGGTCGTGGCGGTCTCCGAGGGCATTCGAGAGGCCGCCGTGCGCCAATACGGACTGCCGCCCGCCCGTGTGGTCACGCTCCCGAATCTGTACGACTTCGAGCGAATCCGCCGCCTGGCCGATGAGCCGCTCGAACCATTCCCGGAAGGTCGCTTCCACGTGCTGTTTGCTGGACGGCTCCAGCCCGAGAAGGGAGCAGATGTCTTCGTTCAGGCGGCTGAACTGCTCATTCGAGTCCGCGGCCGCGAAAACCTTCTGTTCCACGTATTGGGCACTGGGGCGCTGGAAGCGGAACTGAAACAGTTTGTCGGTCGGTGCCGCTTTCCGGGCAGCATCGTGTTTCACGAATTTCGGTCCAATCCGTACCCCTATTTCCGGCAGGCGCATGTTTTCTGTCTGCCGTCTCGGTACGAGGGTTTTCCGAACGCGTTGGTCGAGGCGATGGCCTGTGGGACGCCGGTCATTGCCAGCGACTGCCCCAGTGGGCCGAGGGAAATCCTGGCCGACGGAAAGTTTGGCGAACTGGTGGTGCCCGGCGATCCCGTTGCGCTGGCCGACGCGATTGAGCGAGTCGAAAGCCACTACGCACAAGCACTGCAGACCGCCGAAACCGCTCGCCAATACGTCGAAAAAAACTACGGCGTTGAAAGCGGAATCGAGAAACTTC
>JAADHY010000558.1:0-7471 GCA_013151585.1 Planctomycetota bacterium | reverse complement strand
CTGACGGGCCACCCGACCGTTTCGATGGCGAGGGAGGTCGGCGCGAGATCATTCGAAATGGCCTTGACGGGCTTTTCGAGCCACCCGAAGATGTGTCGGCTTCGGCCGCGGGGCTGGATCGCGTGATGCGCGGCGTGAAACTCAGGCAGCGGCCGGCTCGGAAGGTCCCGGATATCCGCGAGCGGTTTTTGCCAGACCATTTTTTTCTTGAACGAAACGCCGCGCTGGACGGCCTCGCGGAACCCGAAGTCGACAGGATGTCTTTCGCCTCTGACGGATAACGGATGATCGATGTGCGGTGTGGCTGGCTTCTTGTGTGCGTCCGCTCGGCAGACGGATGACGAGCTGCGCGAGCAAACGGCGGCAATGATCGCTCCCATGGCTCCGCGCGGGCCGGACGCCGAGGGCGTCTGGACGGACGCCGCCGCCGGCATCGCGCTGGGACATCGGCGGCTGGCGATTCTCGATCTCTCGCCGGCCGGCCGCCAGCCCATGACGTCCGCTTGTGGACGGTACGTTATCGTCTACAACGGCGAAATCTACAACCACCTGGACCTCCGGCCGGAACTGGAATCCCGGGGCTGCCATTTCCGGGGTCACTCCGATACCGAAACGCTGATCGAAGCGATCGCTCAATGGGGATTGGAGGAAACGCTGCGCCGGTCGATAGGCATGTTCGCCTTTGCGCTTTGGGACCGAAAGGAGCGGCGGCTGACGTTGGTCCGCGACCGACTCGGCATCAAGCCGCTTTACTACGGCTGGTGCGGCGACACGTTTTTCTTCGCCTCGGAGCTGAAGCCCTTGCGAGCTCACCCTGACTTTCAGGCCGACATCGACCGCGAAGCGCTCAGCTTGCTTTTGCGGCACAACTATGTGCCGGCGCCCCACAGCATCTATCGTGGTATTCGGAAACTCCTGCCCGGGACGCGGCTCACCGTCCGAGCAGACGACCGCGGTCGGCTTCCCGAGCCGTCGCCCTACTGGACTCTGGAGGAAGCCGTGCGGCGGGGACGCGAGAACCCGTTTCGCGGCTCGGCACGCGATGCCATCGACGAGCTGGAGTCGCTGTTGGCCGACGCCGTGAAGATTCGCATGATCTCCGACGTGCCGTTGGGGGCGTTTCTCTCCGGAGGTGTCGATTCATCGACCATCGTGGCCCTGATGCAATCGGCCAGTGACCGTCCGGTGCGGACTTTTTCGATCGGTTTCCATGAGCAGCGGTGTACAACGAAGCGCCGTACGCAAAGGCGATTGCCGAGCATCTCGGCACGGATCACGTCGAGTACTACGTGACGCCCCGCGAGGCCCTGGACGTCATCCCCCGGCTGCCCACACTCTACGACGAACCCTTCGCCGACTCGTCTCAGGTGCCCACGTTTTTGGTTTCGCAGGTTGCACGGCGGCATGTGACAGTTAGCCTGTCGGGCGACGGCGGCGACGAGCTGTTTGGCGGGTACCTCCGGTACGCGGCGACTCGCTACTTTTGGTGGATGATCGGCTGGATGCCGACGCCGCTGCGGTTAGCGGCGTCGCGCACCCTGAAGCAAGTTGCGCCGTGGCTGGCCTCGAAAATGCTCGTTCGACGGGCCGGCACGATCGCCGACATGTTGGCCTTCCGCAATCCGAGCGACATCTATGTGCGGCTGATGTCCCACTGGGCTCGGCCGGGCGAGGTGGTGATCGGCGGAACCAGCGACCTGGGGCCTCTCGCCGACCCGCGATTGTGGTCCGTGTGCCGCAAGCTGCTCGAGCAGGTCATGTACGTCGACACGCTCAACTACTTGCCGGACGACATCTTGGTCAAAGTGGACCGAGCGAGCATGGGTGTCAGCCTGGAGGCTCGCGTGCCGATCCTGGATCACCGAGTGGTCGAGTTCGCTTGGCGGCTGCCGGTGTCGTTGCGCGTACGTCGGGGCAAGGCGAAATGGCCTCTGCGAGAGGTTCTGGCTCGTCATGTGCCCCGCGAACTGTTCGAGCGCCCCAAGAAAGGGTTCGGTGTCCCGATCAACGAATGGCTGCGGACCGACCTGCGTGACTGGGCCGAGGCCCTGCTTGACGAACACCGGCTGAAACAGGAAGGTTTTTTCCATCCCGAACCGATCCGCCGCAAATGGGACGATCACGTGACGGGCCGACAGGATTGGCACTACTATCTTTGGGACATTCTGATGTTCCAAGCGTGGTTGGACTCTGTCCGGTCCGAGCCGACAGTAGGCTGAAAAGCGGGGCTTCCGGGAGAACGTGCCACGAAGAAGGCGGGGGACCATCATGCGGAAGATCGTGGCCGGTGTGTTGATTGTGATCGTCCTTTTCGGACTGCTGCTGTACAGCCAGCGGATTCGCGGGCCCTTTCACGTCTCCGGTTTCATCGAGGCCGACGAAGTGCGGGTCGGTTCGCGGGTGGGCGGTCGCGTGTTGCGTGTGCACGTGGATGAGGGCCAACGAGTTCCCGACGACGGTGTACTGTTCGAGCTGGAGCCGTTCGATCTGAAGGAGCAACGGGCCGAAGCGGCCGCGATCTTGGCCGAACGACGGGCAGAGTTGGACCGGTTGGTAGCCGGTTACCGCTCCGAAGAGATCGCCCAGGCCCAAGCTCGCGTCGAACAATTGAAAGCCAACTTGGAAAAGCTCCGGAACGGCCCCCGGCCGGAGGAGATTGAAGCGGCGGCGAAAGAGGCCAAGGAAGCCGAAGAACGCTACCGGCTGGCAGACCTGAAATACAAACGAGCGGAGCAACTGCTTGGCCGGGGGGCCATCACTCAAGACGAATTCGACCGCATATCCAGCGAGGTGCGAGCGGCCCGCGCCACGTGGGAAGCTCGCCAGGCTCGCCACCGCCTGCTCCAGAAAGGCACGCGGGAAGAAGACATCCGGCAAGCGGTAGCTCAACTGAAGGAGGCGACGGCGGCTCTGCAACTGCTGCAGAACGGCTACCGGTCCGAACAGATCGCTCGCGCGCGGGCGGCCGTCGAAGCGGCTGAGGCGTCGCTCCGCGCGATCGATCGGCGAATCGAAGAGCTGACGGTCAAAGGCCGGCCGGGCCTAATCGTTCAGGCGATCGATTTGCATCCCGGTGATTTGGTCGGGGCGAACGTTCCGGCCGTCTCTCTGCTTGATCCGCGGACACTGCGAGTCCGAGCGTACGTGCCCGAGAACCGATTGAACATCCAAGTCGGCGATCGTGTCTGGGTCCGGGTGGACAGCTTTCCGGGCGAGCGGTTCGCCGGACGGATCACGTTCATTTCTCAGGAAGCAGAATTCACGCCGCGAAACGTTCAGACGCCCGAAGAGCGTTCGAAGCAAGTTTTTCGCATCAAGGTAACGCTGGAAGAAGGGCACGGTCGGCTTCGGCCCGGCATGTCGGCCGACGTGTTTTTCGAAGACGGAGAGCAAGCTGCGGAAGCCGATGCGGTGAGCAGGGCACGGCCATGAACGCGCAGGATTTCGGCCACAATCCGAATCAACACGCCGGCTGGCCGGTGGGGGGGCCCTCGGGCGGCCCGGACGGCGAAAGCCCGTCGCCGGAAGAACAGGCTGCGCCGACGGCGACCGCGCCGCCCGTGATCGACGTCCGCGGCTTGACTCGCCATTTCGGCGACCTGATCGCGGTCGACCATGTGAGCTTTCAAGTGCAGCGAGGAGCCATCTTCGGGCTGCTCGGCCCGAACGGCAGCGGCAAGTCGACGATCATCCGGATGCTGTGCGGCGTGCTGGAACCGACAGAAGGCACGGCCCAGGTGCTCGGCTACGACGCCACCCGCGAAGCCGAGTCGCTGAAGCGTCGCATCGGGTACATGTCGCAGAAGTTCAGCCTCTACGGCGACTTGACGGTCGCCGAGAACCTGGATTTCTACGGACGGATCTACGGGCTGGAAGGCGAGCGGTTGACCGAACGGCTGGCGGCCGTGAAACGTCTGGTCGGCTTGGAAGGCAAAGAGGAACAACTCGCAGACACCCTGTCCGGCGGCTGGAAGCAGCGGCTCGCTTTGGCCTGCGCGCTGATCCACGAACCCGACGTCGTTTTTCTGGACGAACCGACGGCCGGCATCGATCCGGTAGCCCGTCGGGATCTTTGGGACTTGCTGTTCGAGCTGTCCGGCCGCGGCGTGACGCTGTTCGTCACGACTCACTACATGGATGAGGCCGAACGCTGCACGGCCGTGGGATACATCTACCTGTCGCGGCTGATCGTCTGCGGTCGGCCGGAGGAATTGAAGGAGCTGGAAACGGTCACTCCGCCAGGCACGCGCCGCTGGGAACTGGAAACGCCGGCTCCCACCGAACACCTCGCCCGGCTGCGCCGTTTGGATGGTGTCCTCGATGGAACGCTGTTCGGGCAAACCATTCACCTGCTCGCCTCGGAAGCCGTCTCTCCGGAGAACTTTGCCAACGCACTCGGGCTGCCGGCGTCGGCCGTGCACGCGCGACCGATCGCTCCAAGCCTTGAAGACGTCTTCGTGACGCTCAGCCGGGCGGCCGAGGAAGAACACGTTGGGCAGCCAGAGCCCAAAACCGACGCGGCGGTCCAACCGACAGACAGCGAAAAACCCAAAAACGCCGGCGCGGACGATTCCGCTGGTCGGACCGAACCGGCTGGCGAGCGCGAGCTGCCGCCCCCAGCCCCTGCTCCGGCCAAGCGACCGGCAGACGGCCCTCACGCCATGCGGGGGCTGATGGCGATCCTCCGCAAAGAGTTCGCTCACATCCGACGGCAGCCCGCGACGCTGTTTTTCATGTTCGTCGTTCCCGTGCTCCAAACGATCATCTTCGGCTACGCCATCGATACGCAAGTCGAACACATCCCCACCGTCGTGTTCGATTCCGATGGACGACAAGCCGCGCGCGAGCTCATCGATGCGTTCGAAAACACGCGCAGCCTGAGCATCACCGAACAGGTCTTTGACGAGGAGTCGTTCCGACGCGCTTTGAGTTCAGGCCGAGCGCGCGTCGGCATCCGGATCCCGCCCGATTTCAGCGACCGACTGCTGCGGGGCGAGCAGGCCTCCGTGCAGGTGCTGATCGACGGCAGCGATAACCAGGTCGCCACGACGGCGCTGAACGTGACGAATCTGCTGGGCTTTACGCGTTCCGTCCACATTGCTCGGTCAAAAGTCGAAAACGCGCCGACCGTGCCGGCGCGCGATCCTTTCGGCCGAGCGGCCATTCCCATCGAGATGCGGCCGCGACTGCTCTACAACCCCGACCTGGAAAGCTCTCATTTCTTCGTCCCCGGCTTGGTCGGCATCATCCTGCAATTGGTAACGCTCTTTTTGACCGCCTTCGCGATCGTGCGGGAGCGCGAACTGGGCACGTTGGAACAGCTCTTCGTCACGCCCGTCGGCCGGGCGGGGCTGATGCTCGGAAAGCTGATTCCGTACTCCATCATCGGCGTCGTCGAGACTCTGATCGTGTTGGTCGTGATGGTTTACTTGTTCGGCGTCCCGATCCACGGCAGCGTGCCGCTGCTGCTCGCCCTGGCGACGCTCTTTCTGGTCTGCTCGCTTGGCCTCGGCTTGCTCGTTTCCACACTGGCGGCGACGCAACTGCAAGCGATGCAGTTCGCATTCCTGATCATGATGCCGTCGGTGCTTCTGTCGGGATTCATGTTTCCGCGGAGCGAGATGCCGCTACCCATCTACCTGATCAGTTGCCTGTTGCCGGTGACCTACTTCCTGGAGATTCTGCGCGGCATCGTTCTTCGAAACGCCGATGTGCTGGATTTGATGTCGCCCACCGTCAGCCTCGCTGTCTGCTGCGCCGTCATTCTGACGCTCAGCGTTGCCCGATTCCGAAAGCAATTGGGGTAGCAGCTTTGTGAATCCTGAGCTCCATGTCGTGCGGGGCAGGCGCCTTCGGCTGCCCGATTCTTCTGGACGGATTCGTCACGCCACCCTGAAACGCGGCGGTGAATGGCGCCGCGACGGCCCACACCCTTCTTTCGAATGACGTTGACCGGCGAGCAACACAACAATATAATTGGGTTATGATTCCGGAGTTCGACGACGTCGGAAATCTGCCCCCGGGGATCCATTGGTGTAGTTGGGCTGAATTCGTCGCCCGGTTTGGCAGCACTGCGCGTCGGCGGGTGTTGATTGCGGGGCTCCTCAATGCTTTGAGTCTGCTCAGGAAAGCGGGATGCCGAGCCGTGTACGTCGGTGGGAGTTTCGTGACTGCAAAAGCAAGCCCAGGTGACTTCGACGTGTGCTGGGATGTCGATGGGGTTGATGTTGATCGGTTGGATCCGATCTTTTTCGAGTTTTCGCGCAGTCGTGCGGCCCAGAAGCGGCGGTTCGGTGGCGAGCTTTTCCCGGCTGAACTGCCCGAGGGCATCACCGGACAGACGTTTTTGGAGTTCTTTCAGACCGATCGGTCGACCGGGCGACGTAAAGGTATCGTCGCGATACGCTTGGAGGACCTTCCCGAATGATAAGAAACGAGCGCGAATACCGGATCACGCAGGCGCAGGCGAAGCGATTTCGTCGGGCGCTGGCTCAGCTTGATGCGTCTCCCAATGGGTGTATCCACCCACGGTTGCAAAAAGCACAACGAGATGCCTTGGAGAGCCAGTTGGCCGACTTGGAGGCGGAACTAAAGCAATATGACCAGCTTCGGACGGGGCGTCGCCGCGTAATCAAGGTGAATTCCTTTGAGGAGCTCCCAAGCGCGCTGATTCAGGCCCGCATCGCTCTCGGGCTAACTCAGCGCGAGCTGGCCGAACGTCTCGGGTTGAAAGAGCAACAGATCCAACGATACGAAGCGACAAACTATGCCTCAGCGAGCTTGGCGCGCGTCGCCGAGATTATCCAGGCGATGCAACTAGACGTAAAGGAGGAGCTGCGTCTGCCCAAGCCGCCTCCAAATAATAGCCGCTGACTGATCCTGGGTTCGGGAGTCGCCCAGGATGATTCTGCGTTGTCCGGGACACGTCCGACTGGCGGCGGGCTCTGCTCCATCCAGGGATGGAACGTAGAACACGGAGCTCCTCCGCCCGGCCGCTCACAAATCCCGCAAGCAGAAGCAGCCGATGGCCAGCGACAGAGCCAAGACGGTCGGCAGCCCGTAGCCAAGCACAACGCGGCTGACCCGCAAATCCTGGAACTCCTCCTGGTCGAAGAATTCCTCGCGACGGGGCTCCGGCTTTGGCGGGGGGCTTCCGCCCAGAAACGCGAAAAACTTGGTGGCTTCCTCAGCAACCGCTTTCAAATCCGGGGGTTCCTCCGTTATCGTCTTTTCCGGTTCCTTCCAGGGCCGCTGCAACAGGGTCGGCAAGGCCCGGGTCAGACTGATCGGAGAAATCTCTTCCAACGAGAACGTGTCGAGAATCCCGTTGACCGGCAGCCACAGGAACACCAACACAATCACCGCCAGCCACTGGTTCCGCAAGAGGGTGCCCAGAAAAAAGCCCATCGAAACCAGAAAGGTCAGAACCAGCCCCACCAAGCCGAGCCCAGCGATCGTACCGTAAACTGTC
>JAADHY010000559.1 GCA_013151585.1 Planctomycetota bacterium | reverse complement strand
GAGCCGATCGATCCGACCACGGGGCCGGCGGCGGCTTACTTGGGCAAGCAGCAACGGGTGGTTTTGGAAAATTGCGGTCAAATCCGCCCGCGACGAATTGACGACTATCTCGAGCGGGACGGCTACCAGGCGCTGCGCCAGTGCCTGACAGAGATGACGCCCGAGCAGGTGATCGAGACGATTGAGCGGTCCGGGCTGCGGGGGCGTGGTGGAGCGGGCTTTCCGACCGGCCGAAAATGGGCCTACTGCCGACAACAACCGGATCCCATCAAGTACGTGATTTGCAACGGGGACGAGGGCGATCCCGGCGCATTTATGGATCGTCTGGTGCTGGAAGCGGACCCGCACCGAGTGGTGGAGGGGTTGGCGATCGCCGCTTACGCCATCGGCGCTCATGAAGGATACTTCTACATCCGCGCGGAGTATCCCTTGGCTGTTCGTCACATTCGCGAGGCGATCCGACAGGCTGAATCGCACGGCTTTCTCGGCGAGCAGATTCTGGGGACAGAGTTCAATCTGCGTCTGGAGGTTCGGGAGGGAGCCGGCGCGTTCGTATGCGGTGAAGAGACTGCGTTGATTGCCTCAATTGCCGGACAGCGCGGCATGCCTCGGCTGCGTCCCCCGTATCCGGCTGAGAAAGGCTTGCGCGGGCACCCCACAAACGTGAACAACGTCGAAACGTTGGCCTGCGTGCCGTGGATTCTCCGCCACGGCCCGGCTGCCTTCGCGTCGCTGGGCACCGACAGCAGCAAGGGAACGAAGGTCTTTGCTTTGGCCGGCAAAATTCGGCGCGGAGGCCTGATCGAAGTGCCGATGGGTATCACGATCCGGGAGATCGTCGAGGAAATCGGCGGCGGCATCAAAGACGACCGCCCCTTCAAGGCCGTGCAAATCGGCGGTCCGTCCGGCGGATGTATCCCCGCGTCGTTGGCCGACACTCCGATCGATTACGAGGCGTTGGCTCAGACCGGAGCCATTATGGGCTCTGGGGGGCTGGTTGTCTTGGACGACCGCGATTGCATGGTGGACGTGGCTCGCTTCTTCCTCCAGTTCACGCAGGCCGAGTCGTGCGGTAAGTGCACTTTCTGCCGCATTGGCACGAAGCGCATGCTGGAGATCTTGACGCGGATTTGCGAAGGCGAAGGCCGCCCCGGTGATCTGGAAACGCTGGAAGAGCTGGCTCAGTTCGTGCGGCGCGGCAGCCTGTGCGGACTCGGTCAAACGGCGCCGAACCCCGTGCTGACGACTTTGAAGTACTTCCGCGACGAATACGAAGCCCATGTGAAAGAAAAGCGATGTCCGGCCGCTCGCTGCCCAAAATTGATTCGCTATTGGATCACCGATGCCTGTATCGGTTGCACCTTGTGTGCGCAAGTGTGTCCGGTCGGATCGATCGCCTTCCAGCCCCACCAGAAACACTCGATCGATGAGACCACCTGCACGCGGTGCGGGATGTGTTTGGAAGTCTGTCCTGAAGACGCAGTGCGAGTCGAATGAAAGTCACCATCGACGGCAAGACGATTGAAGTCGAACCCGGCACGACCATCCTGCAGGCGGCCAGGCGGTTGGGGATCGACATCCCTACGCTTTGTTACGTGGAAGGGTTTGAGCCGGTTTCGGCGTGCTTTCTGTGCGCGGTCCAGATCGAGGGCCGACCGAATTTGTCGCCGGCTTGCAGCATGCCGGTCAGTGACGGAATGGTCGTCGACGCATCGGGCGATGAGGTTCGAGCGGCTCGGCGAATGGCTCTGGAACTGCTTCTTTCCGACCACGCGGGCGACTGCGTGGCTCCGTGTCATGCAGCGTGTCCGGCCGGTTTGGACATCGCCGGCTTCGCCTTTCCGATCGCCGCCGGTCGACCGCGAGACGCCATGCCGATCATCGCCGATCGATTGGCGCTGCCGCGAGCGTTGGGGCAGGTCTGTCCCCGGCTGTGTGAAGAGCATTGCCGACGCGGCGGGCTGGATGAAAGTGTTTCCATCGCGGCCCTGCACCGCTTCGCAGCTCATGTGGATTTGGAGGAGGAAGAGCCCTACCTGCCACCGAAGGCCCCTGCCACTGGCCGATCGGTGGCCATCATCGGAGCTGGTCCGGCCGGTCTGGCGGCGGCTTATTATCTGCTGCAAAGGGGCCACGATTGTACGTTGTTCGATGCGCAGCCCGAGCCGGGCGGCATGCTCCGTTATGGCATTCCCGAATACCGCTTGCCCAACGAAGCTCTCGACGCTGAAGTTGACCTGATCCGGCGGCTGGGGGCCCAGTTCGAAATGAACCGCCGCTGGGGACGCGACTTCACGCTTCAGGAACTGCGCGATCGGTTCGATGCGGTTTTCATCGCCATCGGGGCGCAGCGCTCGCAGAGCCTGCGTTGTGAGGGAGATGAGCTGGCCTGGTCAGGCATCGATTTCCTGGATCGAGTGGCGAAGGGGGAACGCCCCGAACTGGGTCAGCGGGTGATCGTCGTCGGCGGAGGCAACACGGCCATGGACGTGTGTCGCACGGCCGTGCGTCTGGGAGCTCCGGAAGTCATCGTTCTTTACCGCCGCACGCGTCGTGAAATGCCCTGCTTGATGGAAGAAGTCGAAGGGGCGGAAGAGGAGGGCGTACAGATTGAGTATCTGGTCGCGCCGACGCGGCTCCAGCGCAACCCAGACGGCACGTTAACCGTGACGTGCCTCCGGATGGAACTGGGCGAGCCGGACGAGTCCGGCCGGCGACGCCCGGTGCCAATCGCCGGCTCGGAGTTCTCCCTTCAGGCCGACACCGTCATTGCCGCGATCGGCCAGACGGTCGAGCTGGAACCGGCCCAAGCGGACGGGCTCGAAGTGACGCGGTGGGGACTTGCGGTCAATCCCCAGACGCTGCAGACCAATCTGCCTGATGTCTTTGCGGGCGGCGACGCCGTGTCGGGACCAGACCTGGCGGTCCGAGCGGTGGCGGCCGGACGTCTGGCCGCCGTCTCGATCGACCAATACCTGCGAGGCGAACCGGTCGTAGGGGAACGCCAACCGGTCAACATCCTGATGCGACGACTCGACGACACAGAGCTGGCTGAGTTGTATCGGGCCATCGAGCAAAAGCCGCGCGTCCGCGGCCGGATGATCGACCCTCAGCGTCGCCGCGAGACCTTTGAGGAAATCGAAGCCCCCCTCGACCCCGATCAAGCCAGGGCCGAAGCCGGACGGTGCATGACGTGCGGCTGCCGGAAAGTCGACGCCTGCAAGCTCCGTGTGTACGCGACCCAATACGGTGCGGATCCGTATCGATTTGAAGGCGAGCGGCGCCGGTTCGCCCAGGACTTGTCCCACCCGGAAGTGATTTACGAGCCGGGCAAGTGCATTCTGTGTGACACCTGCGTGCGCGTCGCTCAACAGGCGGGCGAGGAATTGGGGCTAACGATCATCGGCCGCGGGTTCCAAGTTGCGGTGGGTGTTCCGTTTGGCGGAACGTTGGCCGAGGGGCTGCGTCGCGCGGCCCGTCAGGCGGCCGAAGTCTGCCCGACCGGAGCCATTGCGCTCAGAACCGCCCGCGCCTGCGACCTCTGCCGATCTCAGACGCCGCACGAACTCCCCGCCGAAACGTTTTCTGCGTGAGCAGGGTGTCTGAACAGATAGCTCTCGCCAACTAACCCGCATTTCTCCCGGCACCAAAGTGTCGATCCTGTGCCCGCGGCGGTCGGTTTCGGCGATTCTTCGACCGGCCGCCCCGATCTGCCAAGGGTCTGACCAGCTTTTTTCCGCAGTTCTGGCTTTTCGGAGAATCGGCCCGCGGATTGGTGCCACGGCGGCGAGGGATCGGGGTATAATACGGGCGGAGAAAGTTTCCGTCCCGGTCAGGGAGCTGAGCTCGCCGTCGAGGATGGCTGGCCTTGATTGCGGCTCGGCGCTACGGCATGCGCACTCGTCGATGTGGGTCAATGACGTGCGCGCGTTTGAAGGAAAGGGAGCGAGATGATGACGATTCGTGACTGGATTCCGGAGCGATGGCGGAGTCGACAGGGAGTGGGTCCGGAGGAGCCTGTCGGAAACGGTGGCACCTTGCGGCATCCCGCTTACCGATTCTTTGACGACTTTTTCCGGAGCTTCGAGACCGATTACGACTTGGCTCCGATTGTCAGCAGCAGCCTGTTTTCGCACGGCTTGCGGCCGCTGGTGGACGTCAGCGAGACGGAAGACGAGATTCAGGTTGAGGTGGAGCTGCCCGGTCTGTCGGAAGACGAGGTTGAAATCACGTTGAGCGACGACGTGTTGTGCATCCGCGGCGTAAAACGGCCGATGCCGGAAGAGGAGCAACGGCGCTATTATCTCCGCGAGCGGAAGTACGGAGCCTTCTACCGCGAAATCCGTTTGTGGACCGAAGTCGATCCGGAAGCGGTCGATGCTCAATTCGAAAACGGTGTCCTGACGGTGCGTTTGCCGAAGGTCCTCGAAAGCGCTCGCACGCGGGCGATCCCTGTCCGATCGGCTTGACGCGAGCGCGCGGATTCGCCTTTTCTGATCCCAACAAGCGTCCCCGAACCCTCAAATTCGACAATCGCAGTCAAGATCGCATTTGCCATTCAGCGAGCCTGACGCGGCCGCCGACACTTCAGGATCATTCACAGGTTGAGACGCGGCAAGAAAACACTCAAATGGCGATCCTGGAGCCGGTCTCGCGCTGGCAGCAGGCGAAACACGACCGGAGGGATTGCTGCAAAGGATTTCGCCTCCAAAACTCGTGTGCTCTCGTGCCCGCGGCGCAGGCGCGGGGACGAGAGCCTTTCGAGCAATGTTTTCCGTTCGTCCTCGGACTTCGTTCGTCCTATCAACTTACCACTTGAGCTGTGGCTCCTGGTTTGAGGAGGCCGGGTGAGCTCTGGGGATGCTGGCGCCATCGGCGTTGCGGGGACAGCGAGAGAAAGCCGATGATGGAGTGGCGGCGCCATCTGGAGCGTTTCGCAGAAGCGCGGCTCATGGCTGCGCCCCAATGCTTGTCCGACCGTACCCGTCACCCAACGAGCTTGCGCAGGAAGGACCATCACCTTCCAAACTTCTCCGGCGAGAGCATCTGACTCGCCTTGGCCCGTTCCGGAATCGCTTGAAACGCCGCGTTTCAAACCAAAGTACGCCGACGGTCTTCCCGCCTCCAGGTCGTCCAAAGAATCTCCAACGACGGCAGGAGTCATGCCAACCCGACACGTCAGTCGGTCCCAGAATAGCTTTGCGGAACGGGCTGTCGTGACGATAGCCCCAGGCGATGCCCGAAGAGCAGGGCCGCAAGGTCTTGCAGCAATTGCACTCGTCTCGGTATTCTGCGTACGGAACCTCGAAGGGACTTTTAAGTAAGGATATTCGGGTGAGCGATTGACCGGACTTTTCGGTGGAGCACTTGCTGGGGTTGCGCTTCTTTTCCGCGGTGAGGCCCCGGATAAGTCGTCGCGCGATAGGAAAGGCGCTTGGACTCGGCCTTGACTGGGTTGGCTGGGACCTTCGTGTCTTGAATGGGGGCGTCCATGCCAGAGACCTTCGATGGGTCAGGGACTTTCGATTTCCCCGTTCCGCGCTCACCGGAGGTTTTCAAATTTGCGCCCCTTGCTCCGGACCAACTACCGCCCTTAAGAAGCCCGTCGGATTCAACCAGACGTGGACGAATCCTTCGCGGCGTCGCATCGCGAGGCCTTTCCCATCTGGAGTTCGCCTCAGCGGGAGGCATCGGCCGTGCCAACGGAGCCCTTATCCTCCCAGGAGCCAATCATGCCAAATGACAGCGGTCGCCAGCGAGCGAAGCGACGGGCTGAGCAGTTCGTCCATCGCGAGCGGGCATTTCGGCTCGGAACGCTGCTGACCGAGTCGTCCCATCCGAAAACGGCCACGCTGTCGCAGACGATTCAGCAGGACGCGCGAGCCGGCATCCGGATGCTCGTGAGCGTCGATGAGGAGATCGCGCCGGCCGAGGCGAAGGTGTTTCTGAGCGCTGAGTACGTCCGGCTGGTGGACGGCCTGACTCGTGCGCTGGCAGGCGGCAAGCGGGTGTTCTTTACCGGTTGCGGAGCGACCGGCCGGCTGAGCATTCTGCTGGAGGCGGCGTGGCGCCAGTTCTGGCAGCGGCTGCGCAGCGAACGGCCGGAACTGGCGGCGAAGCTACCGGACTTGGAGGATCGCGTCTCCAGCGTCATGGCCGGCGGCGACTATGCGCTGATCAAGTCGGTCGAAGGGTTCGAGGACTTTCCGCGCTTTGGCCGGTATCAGCTCGAAGAGGCGGGCGTAGCGGCCGGCGATGTGGTCGTGGCGATCACCGAGGGGGGCGAGACGCCGTTCGTGATCGGCACAGCCTGGCAGGGGCTCGAGTCCGGCGCGGAGGTGTTCTTCGTCTTCAACAATCCGGCCGAGCTGCTCTGCCGGCATGTAGAACGCTCGCGGCAAGTGATTGAAGAGCCTCGCATCACCAAGTTGGACCTCACCACCGGGCCGATGGCCGTCGCCGGCTCCACGCGCATGCAGGCAACCAGCGCCGAGCTGCTGGTCGTTGGCGCTGCGCTGGAGACGGCCCTGAAACGCATCTTGGAACAACAC
>JAADHY010000146.1 GCA_013151585.1 Planctomycetota bacterium | reverse complement strand
TCATCGAGTCCCCTCGTCCGGACCGATCGCCGCACGCGACTCGTCGCCCCCGCCGGTGGCTCCGGCTGCAGCGCTGTACGAGGAGCCTTTAGCGGAAAGCGGTGCAGACGGCACGCCGGCAGCGAGCCCGTTGCAGCTCATCGAGGTGCTCCAGATGGCCTTGGAATCAAGCCCCGACTTGGACGCGGCCAGCGAACAGACCTGGGTCTCGGAAGCCGGGCTGCGCCGGGCGCGCGCCGAGTTCTATCCGACGCTTAGCTTCGCCGAAAGCTACGGCGTGACGGACAATCCGGTTCAAGTTTTCTCCTATCAACTGAACCAGGCCATCCTGTCGTTCAACCAGGACTTCAACAACCCGCGAACGACCGACAACTTCGACACCCGACTCCGCGTGCAGTACGGCCTTTACACAGGCGGACGGCGTTTAGCAGAGATGCGAGCGGCACAATGGCAGCTTCAGGCCGACCATGCCGCACTAGAATCGACCCGAAACGAGCTGATCTTCCGAGCCGCACAGGCCTACTACCGGCTGCTGCAAGCGAACGAACTGGTTCGGGTCCGCCAAGAGACGGTCGAGCAGGTGCAAAGGCACTTGGAGTTCGTTCAAGCGCGGTTCCGCGCCGAGACAGCGGTCAAATCGGACGTGCTGTCGGTCGAGGTGCGGCTGGCGGAGGCTCGGGAGCAGCTCGGAACGGCTCAGCATCAGGTCGAACTGGCCTGGGCGGTGTTGGAAAACGTACTGGGGCGGCGTCTGCGCCGGCGACCTTTGCCGCCGGCTGTTCCCAAGGCGCCCTGGTCAGATCACGTGGACGAGCTGGAGCAGGCCGTTGCCGCGGCCCTGGATGGTCGTCCGGAAGTGAATCAGATCAGCAGCCGCTACCAAGCGGCTCAGTATGCGGTCGAGGCTGCCGAAGCCGGCAAGCGGCCCACTCTGAGTTTCGTGGGTGACTACAACGTCTTCACGGGCGACTTTCAACGAGGAAACGACAGCTTCTTCGTCGGTCTGGTTCTGGAGCTGAACTTGTTGGACGCCGGACGCACGCGAGCCGAGGTGGACCGGGCGGCGGCGCAGGCTCGGGTTTTGGCCGCGAAGTATCGCCGGCTGGCGGCCGATATCGAGCTGGACGTCCGACGGGCGTACCTGCAATTGCGTGACGCCGAACAACGACTGGCCGTGGCGAAGCAAGCGGTCGAGTACGCAACGGAAAGCTTGCGCGAAATCGAAGTTCGATATCGCGGCCAGACGGCGACGATCACCGAGCTGATCGATGCCCAAGTGCGACTGTCCGATGCGCGCGTCCGCCACGCCAACGCTCAGGCAGACGTCGAGATCGCCCGAGCCAGCTTGGAGCGGGCCGTCGGCCGATTGGCCGAGATCGTTGCGAATTAGTCGTCCGCTCGTGTATGGTTTCTTCGGCGGCACCGAGCACCGAAGGATGGGAGCTTTGCGAGCGTTGTCCCGGCGAACTCCGTGGTCCCGTGACGCCGCAACGGCTCGGGCCGTTGTCCGTGGGCTGACAGGAATCTTTTCATGACTCGCATCGACGATCCGGATGCCGAACTGGTGCGCCGCGCCAAAAAAGGCGATTTTTCGGCCTTCGAGGAGCTGGTCGCACGACACGAGAGGAGATTGTACAACATTGCCGTCGGCATCGTCCGGCACGCGCAAGATGCTCAGGAGGTGGTGCAGACGACGTTCTTGAGCGTGCTGGAGCACTTGGATCGTTTTCGAGAAGATGCGTCTTTCGGTACGTGGATTTCGCGCATCGCAACCAACCATGCGTTGAAGGTTCTGCGACAGAGGCGGTCGCGGCCGACCGTTCCGCTCGAAACCCAATCCAACGGAGATTCGGCTCCTTTGCCCCATCCCGATTACATCGCCCGCTGGCGCGACAATCCGGAACGGTTGGCTCAGGACCGCGAAACGCGGCGGCTACTGGCCGAGGCCCTTGAAGAACTGGACGAAAAATACCGCCTCGTTTTCGTGCTGCGGGACATCGAACAACTGTCGACGCGCGAAACGGCCGAGGTGTTGGGGATCACCGAGGCGAATGTCAAAGTGCGGTTGCTGCGAGCCCGATTGATGCTGCGAGAGCGACTGACGCGGGCTTTGGGCGACGAGGCCACGCGAGTCTCACCTGGACACGACCACGCGTGAGTGACGATAGCGCCGTTTTTTCTGTAACCTGGAAACGACTGGCGGGTCCAAATAGCAAAGCGCCGAGGCGAAGCCATGAAGTGCGAAGAACTGCTGAAAGCCCTGAACGACTACATCGACGGCGATATCGATCCGGCGATCTGCGAAGGTTTCGAGGAACACCTGGCTGGATGCAATCCCTGCCAGATTGTCATCGACAACATCCGCCAAACCATTCGCCTTTACCGGGACGGGCAGCCTTACGACCTGCCGGCCGAATTCCATCAACGGCTTCGCTCGATGCTGCGCCAACGCTGGCAGGAAAAATTCGGGGGACCGGGCGGAGAACGGAGAGTTGAGAGTTGAGAGCTCTTGCCGCTGCGTTTTCAGCTTTCATCTGTCGGCTCTTCGCCCTCTCTGCCCTCCGCTTTCCTCATGTCGTCCCGCCTCTCCGCTGTCCGCTCCCCGCTCTCGGTTTCTTCCCCGGCGGAGCGAGAGGATGTACCCCCAGATGGCGTCGAACTGTCGGCGGGCGTCGCCATCGTACACGTCCGTAATCTCCGTCCTTTGGCCTGCCGGCGAAAGACGGGGCATGCGAGTGGCAAACTCCAGTCGGGTCGCGTCCCGCATCCATCGGATATAAAAGTCGTAGCGCAATCGCTCGGGAATCGCTTCGAAGTTGACACCCCGGTTTTCGAAGGGAGCGACGGCCGGTTGATCGCCCACATCGTGACACTGGACGCAGTTGAAGCCCTGGGTGTTGAGCGTCAGTTGCCGACCGCGGTCGAAAGCGTCCGGCGGATGGGTGGGCTGCAGCAAGTCATCGGCCGTCGAGGCATTTTCCCCAAAGCCATGCTGGCGCGACAGTCCAACAGCCAACTCATGCGCGACCAAGGGGAAGATCGGCATCCGCGCTTTCAGCCACGGTCGCGGCTTTTCGTTCAACTGTCCCGCGAAGAGTTTCTCTGTCCACGCCGGCTTCAGCTTCTCGCCGATCCAGGTCAATTCCGGTACGTACTCCGGCAGCCGGCCCTGCACTCCTTCTTCGACCAGCACGATCGGCCATACGGGCGTGTCTCCGTCCCGCTTGTGGCAGGCCGTGCATCGGAAATGGTCCACCAGCCGTTCGCTGGCTTCTGCGAATACGCATCTCTGGAGCGACGCGCCGTCTGTCGACAGAAACGTTGCCAAAGCTCGCCGCTGCTCGGCGGAAAAACTAAAATCAGGGGCGTCCGCCCGGTCGTGCTCAGTGGCTGCCAGGCATCCGCGTCCGCTCAGCTTCCTCGGATCGTTGCCCGCACTGGCAAAGAGCGGACGCCGATTCGGTGCCGGTAGTTCCTCCTGCGCTTGGATCGCATGACACTGGTTGCACCCGCGTTCGGCGAACAATTGCTTGCCTCGAGCCGGATCACCCGGCTGGGCAGATCCGGCCAGCTCCAGTCCGCTGGATCGCGACCGCGATCGCAAGAACGCAGCCAGCGCCTGCGCTTCCAGCTCCGTCAGTTGAAGGTCGGGCATGCGCGTTCCGGGAAAAAACTCACTCGGACGCCTCAAAAACGCAGCCAGCGCACCGGGCTGGTATTTGGCGTCAATATGAGCGAGCGAGATCCGGTCGTATTCGTCCGGTTCGTTCGGCGGAAGAAATGTGTGGCAGGCGATGCAACCCAAATCCTCGAACAGCAACTCGCCCTGATCGGCCCGTTCATTGCCGGAGCGAGCTTCTTGCGCACTCGGCTCGCTCGATGACGCTGCGACGGCCGGTTGGTCGCCTCCGGTGGGACCTGTGGTGGAAGCGGAGCGTCGGCTTTCGGCCGTGCCGCCCGCCATCGGTCCGGCGCTCGGCGGACGCAGCGATATCAGGTAGGCGGCAATATCGGCCGCATCCCGACGCTGACGCTCTGTGTCCCCAACCAGAACCCGCGGCATGAACACTTTGTTTCGCACCGTGGCCGGGTCGAGCAGCCACGCCTGTAACCATCGCTCGCGGAAGCGCGCTGCGGACGCCGTCAGCCGCGGTGGCGTGAAGCGCAGTTCGGGCATGGAACCACGTGGTCCGGCGGAGCGCGGGCTCGGATGGCATCGCAAACATTGCCGGGTAGCAAACAGCTCCCGACCGAGCCGCATCGCCAAGCCTGCCTGGACGGTTGGATCGCGCCGATCGTGCCAAAGCGCGGTCGGCGGAATCGGCTCAGCAGCAAACCGGTCCGACTTCCAATAAAGTCGGAAAACGGCGTCGAGGTCCTTCGGCGCTTCGTACACGATGCGCAGCCGATTCAGCCCGGCTTTCAGTTCTGCCGCAGCAAAAGGGGCCTGCGACAGTCGGCCGGACGCCGATCGCACAAGCCGCCCATTGATCACCAGAGAGGCTTGGCCGGTTCCGCGGAGCCCGAAAAGGTACCGGCCCTTCAGGTCGACACGTAGGTAGCCGTCCATGATGGCCCGAAACGGTCCCGGGGAAATGAACGGAGACGGAGCCTCGCCGGCTGGCACGTGCAGTGCGGCGAGTCGGACGACCCGTGCATCCGCTGCAGGCCGGTTGTCCGCGGCGCCAGCCTCTTTTCCCGAATCAAAGCGAACCGCCAAACCGGGTTTCAAAAAAGGTTCCGGATCCGCATCGGACGGCTCTTCGCTCGATCTGCCGTCGTGACTAGGGAGCCTCATTTTCGCAATGGGCTCTCGCACAGATCGGTACAGTGGACCAAGCACGTTGATCGTGCTGTAAAGGTCCTGCTGGATCGCAGCTCCGTCTGCCGCACGCAACGTGTAGCTGATTTGCAGTTGCATGACCGGCTGCAAGTCCGAAATCTCCAAGAAGACCGTCCGGCCGTCCGGCTCGAGCGTCGCCGATCGCACCTCGAGACGATCGAAGCCCGTCTCTTTCGGATTCGAGACCTTGTAGTGCTCAGATCCGTAATTGGCCGTCCAGCGATAGTTCCATTGCTTGAGACTGTAGTTGTGGACGTCTTCGGCCGAGCGCCGATCCAGCGGACGCGTGAACGTCAAACGGATACCATTCTGCGCCACGTGGAATCCGACAGGCATGTCGACCGGCTGGCCGGTGTAACGCACGCGATAGAAGCCGCCCGGTTGGGTCTTGTCGGAACTCCAGCCGAAAAGGCCGCAGACGTACAACTGTCCGTCGCGCCGGTTGAACTTCCCGCGCATGATGCCCGTGGGAAAGGATAGATCAAACCGAACCGCTCCGCCTTGCGGCTGCCCGTCGAGGACTTCGTACGGGACCAAGAAGATTTGCCCCGTCCCATAGGAAGTCGTGATGAGCTGTCCTTTCAGGGGGCCCCAGCGGTCGCTGGTCACCCAAAGTGGCTGAGCCGGTGACCGGTCCACGTTCTTCGGTAACCAACAGATGGGCGGATCGTACGTCGTTGGATCGGGGCCCTCGTGGTACGACCACACGTAGCCGTAAAAGCGCCCCGGCCGAACCAGATTCACGCGGTTGGCGGGTGTCCAATGTCCTTCCTGGTCGGTGTTCACCCACTCGCCCTTTGGACCAATGCCGATTCCGTTGGCCGCGCGGAACCCGTTGCACAGAATCTCCGACCGCGAGCCATCCTTGGAGACGCGAATCATCGTCCCATGTTGTGGGACCACCGCCGGCAACGCGTGCCGGCCGCACTTGGCGTAGTAAAAATTCCCGTCGGCATCGGTCTGCAAGTCCATGGCAAATTCGTGAAAGTGGTCCGTTACCTGATGGTCGTTGTTGAAGTTCTCATAGAAGTCGATTTCCCCATCGCCGTTCAAGTCGTGCAGCCGAGTGATTTGATCGCGACCGTTAACGTAGATTTGATCGTCAACGATCTTGAGCCCCAACGGCTGAAACAGCCCGGTAGCGATGCGCTGCCACGTGAGTTTTTTCAGCTTTCCGCCCAAACCGCTGACGAGCCAGACATCGCCGTTCCATGTGCTGATGGCCGCGCGGCGACCGTCGGAAAAGAAGTCGAAGGCACTGAACCGTAGCCACGAGTGCCATGGGTTATCGACGGGATGCGTGATCGTATCGATGACGTACGGCTCCGGTCCGTCGCCGAGCTGAGCCGTTGTGGTCAATCGCTGCGGCCATCGCGGCGGGCCACCGTGAGTGAACCGGGTCAAGTCTGCCGGAGCGGATGAGGAGGCGACAAGCCGGCGAAAACCAGGCAGCCGTTCGGGGTAGTCCTTCCAAATGAGCAGTTTCACGCGGCGCGGTCGGGAGGCGGGCGGGATGCGCAACCGAAGCTGCCCGTCGGCCGTCGTCTCCCACTGGCAGCCGCAAGCATCACCGATCAGGGCGACAGCGGTCACGTACAGATCGTCGTCGGGCGCGTCGGGACAAAGCGCCCGGATTTCTTCCTCGCTCAACACGCGGTCGTAAACCATCACTTCATCCAACCAGCCATCCAGCCAGTTATGCGGCGACTCAGGAAACGTGTCGGACGTGAAGCCCAGCCGCAACCGGCTGGCTGGC
>JAADHY010000282.1 GCA_013151585.1 Planctomycetota bacterium | reverse complement strand
GGGTTTCGATCAGGTGCTGGCTGCCGGTCACTTCGCCGGCGGCTCCAAGGAAAGTAAGTTTCATGGTCAAACGGCTCCCGTTGCGCCAGCAGGCCGAGGTTTGAACTCCAATCTCTTCCCGCAAGTCTTGACCGATCAGTCAATTAGCCGGTCCGCGCCGGCCGCTGATTGACTCGCCCGTTCGCTCGGTTCTAGAATGAAATTGCGGAAAACGTTTTGAGCAGGACGATATTATCTACTAAGAGGATTTGGCAAAAGCTGCGGAGCTCGTCGAGGTTTCCGCCGGCAACGGACGGTTGGACGAGCGACGCGGAGCTGTGAGGAGGCGATTCGCTCATGGCGCCATTACTCTCCAGTGGAGAAACGTTGCGGCGGCTTTTCGCCGCTCTCACGGAGCACACGTTCCAGGTCGAACTGGGCGTGGCCGACCCGAAGGTGACGGACTATCTGGTCGAGCTGCTCCTGCGATTCCTCCGGACCGACGCCATTTTCCGTATCCGCGACGCCACCGGCCGACGGCTCGAAGAGGTAGCCGAGATGCTTCTGGAGGCCGAAGAACGCACGGCACGGCCCAAACGGGAAGTTTACCGTCATATCGGGGACTTTACGTTGTTTTGGAGCGGCGTCTATCCGGAAGCCTTGCGACGACTGCAGGCGCCCGATCGAAAGGATCATCTGATCGACTACCAGCAGAAAGGCAAAGAGTCCTACTACATCGCCAGCACTTTCGACGAGGAGCCCTACCGTGAAGAAGCGCCTGTATTGCGGCGGTTGAGCTATGAATTCGAAATGTTTTCTTACGGACTGAACTGCGTCCGTCGGGAATGGGAAAAGTTGCCAGAACGGCTGGCACCGCGTCCTTGGAGCGCGGATCAGAATTGAGCAAGAAGGTAGAAGATAGAAGCCACATCCTCTTGCCCTGCGTGGTCCCACAACGGCCACAGACCGTACCGGGCCTGCAGCGAGACTGCCGAGCCATCTTGATGCGCGGACAGCGCCCGGCGACCTCCTCCGCTTCTACCTTCTGCCTTCTGCCCCCTCTGGCCGGTTTATTCTTTGTCCGGCAGTCTCTACACTGAGTCCCATGCAGATCACGGTCAACGGCGAAGTGATGGAATTGGAGGACGGCGCGACGATCGCTCGGTTGCTCGAGCGGCTGGAGCTGCGGCCGCGGTACGTCGCGGTCGAGCGGAATCGCGAGCTGGTACCTCGGGCTGAGCACGATCGCTGCGTCCTTCAGCCGGGTGACCAGGTAGAAATCGTGACGCTGGTCGGAGGGGGATGACTAGAAAAATGGCAACCGACACTGCGCTGGATACGCCCCTCGTCTTGGGCTCCCATACGTTTCGTTCTCGCTTGATCGTTGGAACCGGGAAATATGCGACCTACGAGTTGATGCAGCAATGTTTGGAGGCGAGCGGAGCGGAGGTTATCACGGTGGCCGTGCGCCGCGAGCGGCTGATTGACTCGGAGGGCCGCAATCTGCTGGATTTCATCGACCTGACCCGCTACACGATCTTGCCTAACACGGCCGGATGCTTCACGGCTGAGGACGCCATCCGGGTCGCTCGGCTGGGCCGCGAGATTCTGCAAGGCTTGGAAAACCCCGGTGCGGACTGGGTGAAGCTGGAGGTGCTGGGCGATAAGAAGACGTTGCTTCCTGACCCCGTGGCGACATTGCAGGCGACTGAGAAGCTTGTGGCCGACGGCTTTCAGGTGCTTTGTTACACGACCGACGACCCCATCACCGCCCGACGCCTCAAAGAGGCCGGCGCCACTTCGGTCATGCCCGCCGGCAGCCCCATCGGCAGCGGACAAGGGATTCTGAACCCGAACAACATTCGCATCTGCCTGGAGTATCTGAAAGAAGACGATCCGGACTACCCGGTCATCGTCGACGCTGGCGTTGGGACGGCCAGCGACGTGTCGGTCGCGATGGAGCTGGGCTGCGATGGAGTCTTGCTCAACACCGGCATTGCCGGCGCAAAAGACCCGCTGACCATGGCTCACGCCATGCGCAACGCCTGTGTGGCCGGACGATTGGCTTACTTGGCCGGACGGATTCCGAAAAAGCTTTACGCGACAGCGTCCAGTCCGGACGAGGGAGTGATCGCGTCAGGACGGCGTTGAGGCACTGGGCAAGCGAGTCGCTCCGTTGCGGTGTTTCCGAGTCTCACGTCCCGGGGCCGGCGATCTTGCCATACACTTTGAAGGTGACCGCGGCCGACTCCCCAGCGATCGTCAGCGTGAACGTTTCAGAGATCGTTCCCGGTTTTTCGGGGGCGACCACCGTCAGCGGCAACACGTGAACCGTTTGAGCGGTTTTCGGGAGCCGGACTTTGAAAGTCGGCTCACCCACTTCGCATTCGATCTTTTCGATCTTGAACGGTTTGCGCCCCTTGACGACGACGTTCACCATCTTCCTCTCACCGGGATGCAAAATACCGAGCGACACCACGGCCGGCATGACCGTGTACTCAGCCTCGATGCGTGCTTCGACCAGGACCGGAACGCGGGATCCGTTTTGATCGTCGGTCACGAGGATGATCTGACTTCGGAAAAGCCCAGGCGGTGCGGTGGGTTTTAGCGTGACGATCAAGTCGTAGTTCACGTACATGCCCTCGCGCCGCGTCTCGACGGCTCGTGCTTCCACGTGCTCGCTGTCGGGTTCGACCCGGAGGATTTTCCAATCGTGTCGCCCGGCATAGGCGACATCCAACTTGACCTGGGAACTCTTGCCCTGCTCCACCGTCCCAAAGTTGGCCGACCCCGGAGTCACGACCACATCCGTCCGAATGTAGGCGGTGATGGGCAGATAGACCTGCGCGTAATAGGGCGCGTCAAACGTAACGATGACGTTCGAATCCTTTCGATGAATGAAGCGCCGAGTGTCCATCTCCACTTCGATGTAGGCCGTCTCGCCTGGCTGCAGTGTCGTCTTGCTGATCCGGGCCTCGGTACAACCGCACGTTTTTTGCACGCTCGCGATATGAACGGTCTGCTGATAGATGTTCTTCAGCTTGAAGCGATACCGCACGTCCGAACCGCGTGCCACCACGCCGAAGTCATGGCTCCGTGCTTCAAACATCTTCTCCGCCCAATCCGCCGCCTGTCCTTTTGCGACGGAGGCTCCCAGCAGCGCCAACCAGGCGGAAAGTCCCAGCGCGATTGTCTGTTGTGCAAAGCGGGTCATGGATTCCGGTCCCTCTGCCTAGTTTCTCCTTCCGGCAACGATCATAGGAACATACATGTCGCCGGTCCGCATCCGGCAAACACCGGCCCAGCCCTTCTATCGACTCGTCGCCAGCGCGAGATTAGTTCTGCCGCGTCCGGATGTCAACACTGTGTTTTTCCGACGAGTGGCTTTCTCAGTCGGAAACCGCAGATTCCGCAAAACCCATGTCGGAAATCGCCTTTGTTGCGGGCAGGTCTTATGAAGTCGTCCACCGACAACCAGTGGTCGATGTCGGCGACCGCTCGCCAACGGCCGTCTGACGGCAAGCCGAGGAAAACCGGAGCAGTTCCCGCAGGAGCCAGGAATGGGGACATCGAGGAAAACGGGCCAAGGGCAGACATCTTGATCCCGAATAATTCGCGGAAGCTTACGCGGCTACGGCGCAAATGCCCGCCACTCGTTGAGCGGCCAATCGGCCGCAGCGGCGAATCGGGGAAGAGGGGCCTTGGTCCGGACTTCCGTCCCTGCTTTCCGCAAAGAAGTGACTGGGAACGTACCCGCTGCCGTGCCTGGAGCGTACAATGCTTTTTTGATCGCGGCTGAGCAACAGCGTGGTCGCGTCCGTCTGCGGGCTCACAGGGGCGAGGGAGCAGCCGGCTCGGTCGCGCCGGGGCCTGGTCAGTTCCTTCTTTGTCGATGAGGTCGAACGGGACGCGATGCGAGAAGTTTTGCGACAAACGATCGAAGCGATCCGTGCGGACCAGCCGGCCGCCTTAGTCGTATTGGTCGAGACCCGCGGGTCCACTCCACAGAAGCCGGGCGCTGCCATGCTGATCTTTGCGGACGGATCACAAGTCGGCACGCTGGGCGGCGGGTGCGTGGAGGCGGAGGTCAAGCGCCGAGCCTTGCAACTTTTGGAGGGCTCGGGCCGGGACCTGCTGACCTTTCACCTCGACAACGATTACGGCTGGGACGACGGGTTGATCTGCGGCGGTCGAATGACGCTCCTGATCGATCCGATCCGTTCGGCCGACGGCGCGGAATACTTCCAAACTTATTTGGAGCTGGTCGAGGCCGGTCGTGGTTGCGTGGAAGCCGTCGTATTGGACGCCGACCGGGCGGGCGGCGGACGAGCGGGCGACCGTTTCCTGTTCGATCCGGAGGGACACCTGGTCGCGCGACGCCCGTCTACGGACGCGCCACCGTCGGTCGGCCGAAACCTGAAGCCGCTGTCGGAGCGCCCGCGACCGTACGTGGCCGAGGGCGTGGCCTACTTGACCGAGCAAGAACGCTGCCGACTGCTGATCGTCGGAGCGGGGCACATCGGGCAGAAAGTGGCTGAGCTAGCTGCGCAGGTCGACTTCGATGTCTGGGTGCTGGACGACCGAGACGACTACTGCAATGAGCAACGTTTCCCTTCAGCCAGCCGTCTTATCGTCGCTCCGATCGAGGACGGCCTGCGCCAATTGGACATCACCAGAAACACGATGTGCGTCATTGTCACACGAGGGCACAACCACGACGAAGAGGCGCTCTTCCATCTCGCTCAAACACCGGCCCGATACATCGGCATGATCGGAAGCAAGCGGAAGATCAAGTTGATTCTGGAGGACTTGCTGCACGCGGGCGTGACGCGTGAATCGCTGGTCCGAGTTCACGCGCCGATCGGTTTCTCGATCGGTTCGCAAACCGTGCCAGAGATTGCGGTCAGTATTGTGGCCGAGCTGATCGCGTGCCGAAACCTGGGCAGCGTCCCCGAGCGTGCGCGCCCCCCGTCGCTTGTTGACGAGATTCAAACGTCTGGACGGTAACCGCTCACCGATCACGATGCAGCGCCGTGGTCGGCGCTGCAAGCTCCGGGAAACAGCAGGGAGAAGTTTGCTGGAAGCTGGCAGCTCCTGCCGCGGGCAGGTGGTTCCCTTTGCCGATTGGCACGGCACCGTCCACCCGGTGCTCGGCCACTCTGGACGTTTTCCGCGATGACCGCCCAGGACGCGTCCGGAGCGGTTCAGCGGCTTGGAGAGAGCTGACGCTCACTCATCCAAATCGTCCGTCTCGTCCAGATCGTCGAGCGGTTCCAGGTCTTCGCCGACCTCATCGTCGTGGACGGAAGGCTTGGGAGCGGGCGAGCGCCGGAAAACCGCCACCACGTCTTCAATCGGCACAACATACAGCAGGTTGTCCGCCTCGAAATCGACCGGAATCGCGTTTTTCGGATGAAAGAGCACCTTGTCGTACTTTGCAATCGGGAAATCGTCGTCGTTCTCGATTTGCGCGCTGATTTCCACGATCCGGCCTGTAATCGTCGGGATCTCCGCCTGATCGGGCAAAACAATTCCTCCGCGAGTTTGCTGGCGACTCTCGTCTTTGCGGATCAGCACCCGCATGCCCAGAGGTTCCACAAACTCGGTCAAGGTGTTGGCTCCTTCGTTCGTCATCGGAATCTTCGTACGCTCGAAAATGCTGGGCCGAATGATCCCATCGCTCGACACAACACGCACTGCATCCACGGAGGCCCAGAGCCTCCTCCGTCCACACGAATTCTAGGAACGCCCGCGGCCAGCGAAAAGCCCAACGCGGATTGTTCCCAAGCCGGAGTCGTGCCGATCGCTCCCGTTGGCAGAACTGCCGCAACGTCGGTATGCTGATACCGGCTTTTGTACCGAGAAACTGCGGCTGCCCGTCCGCGTCGGGCCCAGCGATCGTTACGAACCACGCAGGTGGGTGCTTCTGCGTGGCTAACCGGACTCACCGAATTCTGGACGAGGCGAATCGATGCCACACATCACACGGATTACGGCGCAGGACGTTCGTTTCCCTTTGCAGTATGGCCAAGGATCCGACGCCGTTCACGCGGCTCCGGTCTACTCGTACGCGGTCACACGGATCGAAACCGATACCAAACTGGTCGGGACGGGCTTAGCCTTCACGTTGGGAGCGGGCAACGATTTGGTTTGTCGGGCCATCGAGCTGCTGCGCGAACCGCTGTTGGGCAAGGACGTCGATGAGCTTATGGCCGACTGGGGCGCGATGTCGAAGGAACTGGCCGACCATCATCAATTGCGCTGGCTGGGTCCGCACAAAGGCGTCATGCACTTGGCTTTGGCCTCGCTGACCAACGCATGCTTCGACCTGTGGGCGAAAGCGTGGGACCTCCCCTTGTGGCGGCTTTTGTTGGAATTGTCTCCGGAACAGATTGTCCGGTTGCTGGACTTGAGCTACCTGGAAGATGAGTTGACGCCGAAGCAAGCCAAGCAGCTCATCGAAGAGAACATCGACGGCCGCGAACAGCGGCTCGAAGTGACGCGAACCGGCTATCCTGGTTACGACACCTCGGTCGGTTGGTACTCGTACAGCGACGAACAGCTCGTGGAAAATGCTCGGCGAGCGCTCGACGCTGGATTACGAGCAGGAAAGTGGGCGCGCCGGATTCCGAACGGGATGTACGGCGAGCCGAGCGGGTGCGTCGGGCAGTCGGTGACGAAGTCCGCCTGATGTTCGACGCCAATCAAGCCTGGTCACTTCCCAAAGCCTTCGACATCTGCCCTCGCCTGGCCCAGCTCGACGCGTATTGGATCGAGGAGCCCACGCATCCCGACGACGTGCTCGGACACAAACGCCTCGCGGACGCCATCGCGCCGACCGCCCTGGCCGGTGGGGAACACGTGCCGAATCGAGTCGTTTTCAAAAACTACATGCAAGCCCGCGCCATCCAGTTTATTCAAGTAGACGCGACGCGAGTGGCTGGGGTCAGCGAGTTCATTGCGGTCAGTCTTTTGGCGCGCAAGTTCGGACAAAAGGTCGTCCCCCATGTGGGCGACGTCGGCCAACTGCACCAGCACCTAGTTTTATTCAATCACGTTGTGCTGGGGCTGGAGAAAGTGCTGCTCGAGTACATACCACACCTGCGGGACCGGTTCTGTCAGCCCGCTGAAGTGCAAGACGGCCTGTACCTACCCCCGCAGGAACCGGGGGCCAGTTGCGATCTGAAAGACTCAAGCGGTTGATGATTTCCGTGCCGAGACGCCGAGAACGCAGGGATCAAGAAAGAGTGCCGCTGTCCCAGACAGACCGTTTCCCTTGTGAGCTGACGGCGTTTCTCAAGACGCGAGAGGACGCCAGAGTCGTTCGCAAGCCCTTTCCTCAGAGTGTCTTACGCATTGTCACCGCAGCCTCGGCGTGAGGAACCTCATCAGGCCAGGATTGGCCATTTGCGCACAAAAAATGAGACACGACGAGAAACGGCCGGAGGAGCCGCAGTCGAGCGCAGCGCGCCCGAAAATCGACCGCCTCGGGGTTCACTTCGTTCGCCCCCAGCCACCCGCCACCGCGGGCACTATCGCGCCGGTTCACTCGGTTTGACTCTTGCGGCGAACGACTTTGCGGAGCCAGTTGAGCCACCCGTCGAGCCCCTCACCGCTGAGCGCCGAAACCTCCAGAATGGGCACATCCTCGCGGATCGAGCGGATGTCGGACCGGAAGGTGTTAAGGTCGAACGGGACGTGCGGCAACAGGTCGATCTTGTTGAGCAAGAGAATCTCAGATTCCAGAACCACGTACGGATGCTTGGCCGGTTTGTCATCGCCGTCGGTCACACTGAAGAGGCCGACTTTGGCATCCTGGCCCAAATCCATGCCGACCGGGCAGATCAGGTTTCCGACGTTTTCAATGATCAGCAGGTCGATCGAGTCGAGGGGCAAAGTATCGAGTCCTTGTCGGACTTGATTGGCGTT
>JAADHY010000144.1 GCA_013151585.1 Planctomycetota bacterium | reverse complement strand
CTCCGCCGCAGCCGCTTCGGCAGGGACCGCATGAAGCACGCGCGTTTTCGAGTCCGTGATCTGTCCCAAGTAGACTGCGGCGTAGAGCGTGTCCAGGGAATCGTCGGAAAGGTCGGTCGGGACCAGCACGAACAGGTCGTCCGGGTTCGGACGTGGTCGGGTGACCCACACCGGAGCCGGACTATTTCGCAGGACTTTCAGAGCCAGGTTGCCGAGCGGGCGGTCGGGCGTTGAATCCCGAGCTCCCAGGATGACCAGATCATACGATTCGCGCAGCACCTCACGGACCAGTTCCAGCCAAGCTGTCCCGTAACAGACGCAGGCCCGAGCCGCCGCCCCGTGCTGAGACGCGTATTCGGCCAGCGCGATCAATCGCTTGTCCAAATCTGGCCGAATGCGATCATCCACGGCCGTTTCGTTCCAATCGGGTGAGCTCTCATCAACACAGTCCAGGATCGAAACGAACGTCACCTCGGCGTCGATCGCCGCGGCCACCGCGACGCCCACGGAAACGGCCTCGTAACCGTTCACACTCAGACCAAATCGATCCTCCGGACCGGCCTCCTTCCAGTCCACCCCCACCATGATCTTTCCGAAGCCAATCACGTTGTTTGATCCTCCCGGGGCTGCCCGTGTGAAATCTTCTGTGAAGCTCGGTCGGCGAAACCGCCTCGGCGGAGCCTTGCTGGAGGCGCTCTTCGCGGATGTTTCTTGCCATGACGGAATCGCGAATCCGGACGATAGTCGCCGGATGCAATCCACGAACCTCGCGTGACGCGAAACAAGTCCTGCCGGCCGACCTTCGACACTCTAGCACGCTCGAAAAGGTCAGTCCACGCGCCGGTCGTCTTGCACGACAGGATTGGTCAACCGGCCGATTCCTGTCACGTCGATGTGCACCACGTCGCCGTGCTCAAGCGAAAAACTGTCGGGGGGAACGATGCCCGTTCCCGTCAACAGAAACACGCCCGACGGGAACTCGTTTTCCCGGCCGAGCCACTCGATCAGCTCATCGAAAGAGCGAGCCATCCGGTCCAGGTGCGTTCGACCTTCATAAACCGACTCGCCGCGTCGCTCGATGAGTAGACGAATTTCCGTGGCTTTCAGGTCCAGCGGCTCGTTTGCCAACAAGACCCAGGGCCCCAGCGCGCAGCATTGGCGATAGACTTTCGCTTGCGGCAGATAGAGCGGATTCTCCCCCTCAATGTCTCGCGCCGAAACATCGTTGCCGATCGTGAAACCGACCAACTTCATCTGGGGGCTGATCACCAGCGTCAGTTCTGGTTCGGGGACCGTCCATCGACTGTCCGCTCGAATGCGAATTGGCTCTCCTGGCCCCGCGACTCGATGAGGGGTTGCCTTGAAAAACAGCTCAGGCCGATCGGCCGTGTAGACCCGGTCGTAGTGACTCGCTCCCGTTTTCGATTCCTCCATGCGAGCCACCTGGCTGCGCCGGTAGGTGACTCCGGCCGCCCAGACCTCCTGCTCATCGATCGGTGCCAGGAACGTCACCTTGCTCACCGGAATCCCTTCGGACTCCGGACCGACCAGGAATTGAGCTAGCCCGACCGGATCCGGCGCGTGCAACACATCACACAACCGACGGTAAGGCTCCACCTGGTCTAAATCCAATATTCGCACGCGATCTTCTTCGACCAGTGCCAGATGCTCTTCCGCTCCCAGACGGATTTTGGCGATTCTCATGGTGGGCGAGTCCTGTAGCGACGAAGGGCCTCCAAGGTCTGTTGAAAATCCTCGGGCCATGGTGCCTCAAACTCCAGCTCTTTTCCAGTGCGCGGGTGCCGGAACCGGAGCCGATAAGCATGGAGCGCCTGCCGGTCGATCAGGATCGTCCCGTGAGCCGCTCGCGGCCCTTTGCTATGGGCGATCTCCGATCTTCCGCCAGTCTTGCCGAGCACGTCTTCCAGCCGCAGACAGTCTTGACCGCCGTACAATCGGTCGGCGACCATCGGGTGGCCGATATGTTGCATGTGGAGGCGCAGTTGATGCGTGCGGCCCGTCCGCGGGAACAGCCGAACGTGCGTGAATCCCTCGAAGCGCTCTACGACTTCGTAGAAGGTCACCGCGGGCCGCGCGCTGCCGCCTTCCGGACAGACCTGCATCTTCTCCCGATGGCGAGGATGAACTCGCACATGCGTCTCGATGTAGTCGCTGTCGACGTCGAAGACGCCCCACGTGATGGCCCGGTATTCCTTGCGTACTTCGCGCTGCTCGAACTGGGCGCTGAGCCGATGATGAACCTGATTGTCTTTGGCCACGACCAGCACGCCGCTCGTGTCGCGATCCAGACGGTGAACGATGCCGGGACGGAGCTGTCCGGCGACGTCGCTGAGCTGATCGAAGTGGAACTGCAGCGCTCCGGCCAACGTGCCTCGGTAATTCCCTTTGCCGGGATGGACGATCATCCCGGCGGGCTTGTTGATCACGATCAGGGCGTCGTCTTCGTAGAGGACGTCGATCGGGATGTCTTCCGGAGGGAGCGTGTTGTCCGGTAGCTCCGGAAGCCGGACCGAGACGCAATCATTGACCCGCAATCGCCGCGACGGCTTGACCGGCAACCCATTGACGAGAACAGCCTCCGCTTCGATCGCCTTTTGCAGCAGCGAGCGACTGTAGTTGGGGAAAAGCCTCGCCAGGTAGTGATCGACGCGCCAGCCATGCGCCCGAGCCTCGACGGTCAGTTCGATCGGTTGGTCCGAAAGCGATTCGGGCATGGAACTTTTATCGCAATGGCGGCCCGAAGCCCACCTCCGAGCCGTCTATTTCTTGGCCGGTTTTTGCTGAGGCTGGGAGCGGGGTTGGGGCTTCGAGTCTGCAGGCTGCTCCGAAACGGGCCGCTTCTGTGCCGGGGCAGTTGCTTTCGTGGCGGACGCGTTCGGATTTGCATCTGCCCTCGGCTGGACGGCCTTTTTCGGCTCGACGTCGCTTTTTGTTTGCGCGTCGCCTTTCGCCGTCGCTCCCTCTTTCGGTGGCTCGGGGAACATCAGCTCCGACCCGGCGGCCTTGTCGATCGTTTTCCCACTCGTGCTGGTTGTTCCGGTGCCCTCACCGGCCAAATCTTTCGGTTTTTCGAGGTCTTCCGGTTTGGGATTCTGTTTGGCGAACCAGGCATAGAAAGCCTGAGCGCCGCCCGTTTTCAGCGACTCGATCCGTCGCTGAGCCATTTCCTTCAGCACAGAATCGGGGAACTCCCGCACAAACCGCTCGTAAAGTTCAATGGCCGGCTGCAGGTTACCGTCTGCCAGGCTCTCGCGCACTTGGGCCAGCCCGATCAAAGCCCGTTCGCGGACCATTGACGGCGTGGTCTCGTCCCCCAACAAGGCGCTGAAGGTTGCTTCAGCCGCCTTCAGTTCCGATTTGCCCGCCGCCCGGTCTGTGAACATTAGAACGGTTCCCTGCTGAAGCTGACTCTCCGCCGCTCGCAGACGGGCCCAAGCCGCAATCTCTGTGCCGTCGTAGTCCTCCGCCAAGTTCGCGAAATCTTCCGGCGAACGACAGCGGACGAAAGCTGACCAGGCGGCCGCGCGCTCTGCCCGTGAGCTGCGACTCCAGTATGTCCCGATCAACACAATGGCCAAGACGCCGACCACGGCCCACGTCAGCTTGGAACCGTGCTGTTCATACCACTTCGATGCCTTCGCCAACAGCTTGCTCAAATCGTTCGTCTGCAACTCGTGACGATGCTGACTTTTCATGTCTGCCTACCTCGAACGAAGTTCCGCCCTCAGTCCGAAGCGGTTTCGGGCAGCGGAGGACATCGTCCTCGTTCCCAAAAGGTTGATTGCGGATCGTCTCGTTTTCGCAGGCGCCTTGCGAGGACCTGCACCGTGGCGCGAGTATAGGACCGCCTCAAAACACCGTCAAGACGGCCTTCCTCTCCGCCCGCTGGACAATGAGTCGCGGAATACGTAACGTGACGGCAGTTCGCTCACTCGGCACTCGGCCTGAGTGGATCGTTGTTTTCGGGCATGCGAATTCTGGGACAAGTTCTTAAGTGATCGAACTCTGGGGGGACATCGGTGGATAATTTTCTGTTCGCGTTGGATGTGCTCGTTTTCGTTGGGTTTGTCGTGACGGTCGTGGCGGTCGGGATCGGAATGAGCCGCCACGAAAAGGACAGCGAATCATATTTCCTGGCGGGTCGCGGTCTGACCTGGTGGTTGATCGGTTTTTCACTGATCGCCGCCAATATTTCGGCGGAACAATTCGTGGGGATGTCCGGGCAGGCCGCGAAGGCTTCGATCGGGCTGGCGGTGGCCAGCTACGAATGGATCGCCGCGGTGACGCTGGTCGTGGTTGCATTCTTCTTCCTGCCGAAGTTCCTGCGAAGCGGCATCTACACGATTCCCGAGTATTTGGAATACCGATTCAACCATGCCGCCCGGACGATCATGTCGCTGCTCATGGTGATCATCTACGTGGGCGTTACCATCGCGACAGTGATCTTCCTGGGCGCAAAAGCGATCGACCCTTTATTCACGGGAAGCGTTTTTGGAATTCCGCTCAACATTACGACTCTCTCGTGGGTGATTGGCATTGTAGCGGCGGTGTATGTGATGGCGGGCGGGCTGAAGGCGTGCGCGTGGGCCGACCTGATTCAAGGGTCGGCCTTGATCGTGGGTGGCGCGCTGGTCATGGTTCTGGCTTTTTGGGCGCTGGATGACCCCGGGCGGTTTGAGGGGATCGACGCCACTTCAGTCCACCAGACGTTAGGGGTCGCCGAGACGGCCTCCTTGGCCGAAAAGTTCGAGGTACTGAAGCACCGCCACATGCATATGGTTTTGCCGCGGGACAATACCTTTTTGCCTTGGACGGCTCTGTTGTTGGGGATTTGGATTCCCAACTTCTATTACTGGGGGTTGAACCAGTACATCATGCAGCGGGCTCTGGGAGCGAGCTCTTTAGCACAGGGTCAGAAAGGTGTGGTCTTCGCCGCGGCATTGAAATTGATCATTCCTTTCATCGTGTGCATCCCCGGCATCATCGCGTTTACTTTGTACGCCGACAAGATGCGGGAAAGCGCCATGACCGACGTCAGGCTGAACTCGCCGATTTTGAAAGCGTTCGAACAGGCGGAAGCCGAGGGACGGGCGGATGAGCTGTACCCGTTCGATGAAGACTTCGCCAAACTTTATCCGAAATTGGCCATGCGAGTCTTGGCTCATAACGCCCGCGCCGCCGGCGTCTCGCTCACGGCCGAGCAAAACCTGGCCCAAACAAACGCGGGACTGATCGAGAAGGCGCTCCAAGAGAAGCCTTCTTTACAAGTTCACCAAGCCTTGGTCGGTTACGACTACGACGGGGCTTTTCCCATGCTGATCCGATACCTGACGCCGCCGGGGCTGCGGGGATTTGTCTTGGCAGCACTGTTGGGAGCAGTGGTCAGCTCGCTGGCGTCGATGTTGAACGCTGCTTCGACGATCTTCACGATGGACATCTACCGCGAGTATATCGGCCCAAACGCATCCCAAACGACATTGGTGTGGGTGGGGCGGACGTGCGTGCCGGTCTGCGCCGTGATTGGTTGCTTGATCGCTCCCCAGTTGGCCAACCCGAAATTCCAAGGAGCCTTTGCGTACATTCAAGAGTTCCAGGGCTTTGTCTCGCCTGGGGTGCTGACGATTTTTCTTTTCGGGTTGTTCGTTCCGCGGACGCCCCGCGAGGCGGGCGTCTTGGGACTGATTCTAAGTCCGGTGATTTACGGAGTGCTCTATTTCCTCTGGAGCGATCTGGCGTTTCTGAACCGCATGGCGATCACCGTCGGGGCGATCGCCGCCGTGCTGGCGGTACTGACGGTCCTGCGGCCGCTACCGGAACCGGTCACGTTGCCCGTACAAACCAAAATCGAGATGGAAGAGTCAAAGGGCGCGAAACTTTTCGGCTGGGTGGTTGTTCTTGCCACAGCCGCGCTGTACGTCATCTTTTGGTAATGGCAAACGGGAAGAGGACGCCCAGTAACTGAGGGTGGAACGGGCGGCGGCGACTCCGTTTGTGTCGCGGATACATCCCCAGCGCATGAAAATGGCCGCCGCTTACCCCGCAATAAGCGACGGCCTAAGACCCTGAGTTCAGTTCTGTCAAAGGGTCTTTGGGAACGGTCTTCGTGATCCCGCAAACGGGCTGCTCTTGTCAGGCGGCTCGCGAATCGCCTTGCGGGTCATCTCGGGGTGACCCCGTCCGGCATCTGCTCGCCGCGAGCGAAACTGCTCGATTCGGGACCTGTCTACTCCATTTCGATACCGAGGAGTTCTTCCTCCTCTTCCTGGATGATGATGCGTGGCGTGACCATCAACATGAGGCTTTCGGTCTCGCGGCCGACGCCGGTATTCTTGAAGAGCCGGCTGATGTAGGGAATCTTGTTGAGGATCGGCACACCGGCCATGTTCCGGCCCTCCCGGAGTTTCTTGACGCCGCCGAGGAGGACCGTACCGCCATCGGGCACGCTGACGGTCGTGGTGACGTTGATGATCTCCTGAATTGGCTGCTGGACAGTGACGGTCGTGCCGGCACCGAAGCCGGGACCACCACCGAAGCCTCCGCCAAGACCGCCACCACGTCCCCCGAAACCGCCGCCGCCGAAACCGCCACCA
>JAADHY010000681.1 GCA_013151585.1 Planctomycetota bacterium | reverse complement strand
CTTCGCTCAACGGCAACTGCAGGACCAGTGAGCCGGAATAATCGGCGATGCCCCCCATCACGTCCAGCCGCCCCGGGGCGCGAGCCACAACGACCGGCCGGCGGTCCGAGAAAAAGTCGCGCAGAGGCGGACCAGCATCTGCGTGCAATCGCCGAACGAATTCTACGAATTCTACGGCATCCGACATTGCGATCGCGTCCTTTCCCGGCAGAGCATCCCCCGCCTGCACCGTGCCGCCCACGGAATCGGACTCGATCCACGTTCACAGCCCACGGGTCAGCGGTCGGGGCGGGCTTGCTTGTAATGAATGCTCGGTTGGGCCCGTAGCTCGGCCGCTTTTTCTTCCGGTGCCGTGTCGCTCAGAAAACTGCCGCCGCCTACTTCCGGGCCAGCCAGATGCTTCAGCAAATTCGGCTTACGCAAGGGCGGATGGAACTCAATGTGGAAGTGGAACCCGTCGTGCGGAGCGCCGTCGGTCGGGGCTTGGTGCAAGGCCATTACGTACGGAAAAGGCATCTGCCAGAGGTTATCGAACTTGACCAGCACATCTTTCAACACGCATGCCAGGTCGTTCACTTCGCTGGGCGACAGATCGGCCAGACTGCCATGCGTTTGCTTCGGCGCGACGAACGTTTCGTAAGCGTACCGGGCAAAATACGGCAGAAAAGCGATGGCGGAACCGTTCTCGCCAAGCAGCCGGCGGCCGTCCGAGCGTTCGGTGGCGATGATGTCCTGAAACAAGACCCGCCGGTTTTCCTGCCAGTAGCGATGTGTAACGCGAGCCTCGACATCGATCGTTTTGAACACAAAGTTGGTCGCGTAGATCTGGCAGTGCGGATGCGGATTGGACACGCCCACCACTTCGCCTTTGTTTTCGAAAATGAGCACGTGGTTGACTTCGGGCCGAGCGCCCAGTTCGCGGTACTGCTGCTGCCAAATCGTGAGCAGCTCAACGATGGATGAAACATCCAGCTCAGCCAGCGTGACGTTGTGCCGAGGACTGTAGCACACAACGCGAGCCACTCCGCGAGCCGGACGGTTGCGGTAAATCCCAGGCGGCGGATCCAAATCGACCGGAGCCGACGGGCTGACGCACGGCACGTCGTTGTCAAAAACGAACAGGCCCGAATAGTCTTCGTTCCGCTGGCCGCTCACCCGCACGTTGCCCGGACAAAAAGGGCAATCCGGTAAGTAGGACGGCACCGGCTTTTCGCCGGTGTCGACCGTTTCGCCGACCCACGGCCGGTCGTTCCGGTGAGCGGCGACGATCACCCATTCCTCTCGCAGTGGATGCCAACGCTGTTCCCAAACCATGGCAGGAACCGATTCCCGAAGCCGACTGCCGAACGTGTCGACGAGCCCCCGTCACAACGTCCCCGGTTAGCCGCGCCGTGGGGGCGCCGCCTACTGTTTGCCCCCTTGAAGGAACTGCTGATACCGCTGTACGGCGACCTCGTCGGTGATCGACGTGCCAACGACCAATCGCGTCCGGGCTCGAACCGTTTGCCCCGCCGCCACGTCTTGACCGAACAGACAGAGATAGAGCGAACGATGACCGGCGACACCGTCCGGAGGCGTCTTGTCGTAAGGCGTAGCGACAGAGAAGCACTCCTCGGGCGGAGCCATCAGCACGGCCGTGACGCCGCTCTTGCCGTGACGCCGCAAAGCCAACGGCGCGGCCATCCAGCGAGTGATACACCATTGCACTGGATTCGGTGGAATCTCCCATCGACCGTCGAAAATCGTCAGCACCGCTTCGCGGTCACGAGGAAACATCATGTAATTTCCGTCGAACAGCGGATGAGCTTGAACCGGCATCAGCCGCGGTTTCCCGCCCCGCTCGAATCGGTTCGGCTTCAAGTACACAGAGACGGCGAAGCCGTCGGCAAAGTACGAGGACAAAAAGAACTCGAAACGAGGCATGTTTTTCTTCGGAGTGACCTGGGTCGTCAAATCAAGAGTGTCTGGAGCGACCCATCGGTAGGTCAGGGTCAGTTCCAAAGGGTGATCTTCTGCGGCTGGGAACCGGGCTTCGACGGCTCCATCCGGCAGAAGACGGGGCCGGGAAGGCCAGTCGCGCGCCGCATGACCATAGCGCGTCCCGGTGGAAAAAAGGCGGTAGGGGCTCAGGAGACCGACGTGACCGCCCCCGTAAGTCACTTCTTGCCCGGTCGGTTCATGGATCAACTGTTCGATTCCCTGTCGCTTGCCGTCCAATCGCAATACTCCGCGCAGGACGCCCGTGTCGAACTGGAAAAAGCCCTCCTTTTCTGCCGGCCGAAACGCCAATTGCCCCGGCTCGGAAGCCGGTGCCGCAACAGCAAAGAGCAGAATCGCCAGCGGCATCCAGACCCTCGTCCGTCGGCTTCGCCTCGATTCGGTTTGTGACTCGACAGCAAGCATCGTCAGTTCCTCCCTTACGGCAACCGGTTCTTACAGGCTCAATACGCAGGTCAAGATAACAAAGAAACGCTCGCGGTACGAGCGGCCGCCGACTGGCGAGGCGGAGGCCGTCCTCTGAACGCGGCCTTTGACACGCCCCGACCGGGCCGGAGTGCGTTCCGAGCGAAGCGAAAGGTGCCGCGGACGCACAATGTTCGAAGCCGAACCGCCGGCTTCACGCCACCATTCGCCGAAGTTTGCGGGCCACAGCACGCGAGGCAAGCACGGCCGAGCGGACGCGTCAGTCTCCGCGGGCGCAGCCGTCGGGGAGCGGGTCCGGTTGAAAGATCGGGCCCGACCGCGCGGTAGAGCCCCTCTCATGCCTGCCGCGGCTGCGGCGCGGGGAGACGCCCTTCGGGCACCTTCTCACTCCGGCGCAGAGAGGAAAGACGGCGTCTGCAATGCAGATCGAATGTGACGATGCCCGCCCCATCAAACCCTGCCGTGCGCCCGCGTTGCAGTGCCGCACGCTCGATGTACACAGTGACATATACATGGCTTCACACGTCCGGGCAAAAGCCGTCTTGCCTCGAAACGGGCTTTTGTCGTAAAGTCCCGTCCCCTCAAGAATGCTCTCCCGGATCCTTCTCGCACGGTTGCCCGGTCGGGAAGCGAATCGCGGCGAGCTCCGGCGTTTTTTCACTCGCGCATTCCCCAGCTCTTCCGCGTTGGCCGATGTCAGCGGAAAGCGTTTCTCCCATAGTAATGATCGGGCAACCGCCCATCTCCGGAGGTACGAACATGCTCACAGATCGAGCCGGTCTTTTCCGCTTTTGCGTGCTGGGCTTTTCTGTGGTCCTGGTCGCGATGCTGGCCGGTTGCGGAAGCCAAGAAACCGGTGCCGACGCTTCCGTCCGGGCGACGACGTCTGCCCCCGACGCGTCCGAGCCGCCGGCCGCTCCCCAGCAAAGCCCGGAACGGCCGTCGGCCCGAATCTCGCAAGAGCAGCCGCGCCAGAAAGCGGCGGACTCCGTCCAGGCAGCACCCGGGCTGATCCTCGCCGCGGGCTCGAAAAAGATGCCCTCTGCGCCGGCGGCTCCATTGTCCAGCCCGACCCTGCTGCCGACGGCTTCGATTGACCGTCCCGCGGACGTCGCCAGTCGCGAAACCGACCGAGCTCGCACGGTTTCCGCCACGGCTACGGATTCCGCCCCTGCTGTCGCCGAACCGATCACACCAACGACACCGCAAGAAGTGGCCGAGCAGCACGCCGAAAGCCTTTTGATGAGCATCACCCGGCTACGAGTCGCCTCCCTTCCGGAGACGAACGATCCGGAGCGATTGAAACAAGCGCGCCGGGAGCGCAATCTCGAAATCGTCGATATGGCCACCCAAGCCATCGCGCTGACGCACAGAGACCCGAAACTGGAGCGGCTTTTCGACGCCGCCGTCCAATATCTGATGAACGCTCAGATGGAGCTAGCGCTGCAGGGCGATCCCGACGACATCAACGCTCTGTATGAACATGCCGAGGCACTTTACCGACGCGATCCCGCCTCACGCGCGGCAGCGGAGGCGGCCTTTGTGGTCGCTCGGTTCGTCTACGCCAACGCACAGCGGTTTGCCGACAAGGAACCGCGGTGGCTCACCGAGTACGCTCGTCAGGCACGGCTATACGCCGCCCGCTTCCCGCAGCAAAAGGCTCGAGCCGCCACACTCTTGTGGAAAGCCGGCCGAAGCTGTGAATTGCATGGACTGGCAGAAGAAGCTGTTGCTTGCTACGAGACGCTGCAGGAGACCTTCCCCGACACGCCCCAGGCCCGTCAGGCCACGGCCCTGATCCGGCGACTCACACTGGAAGGGGAATCTCTGAATCTGGCCGGACCGACGCTCGACGGCCACTTCTTTTCGATGGATGAGCTGCGAGGCCGTCCTGTGATGGTCGTCTTTTGGACGACTACAGCGAGGCAGTTCCTGGAACATCTTCCTCGGTTACTTGGCGTTTGCAGCCAGTACAAGCCCCAAGGGCTCGCCGTTGTCTCGGTCAGCCTCGACACCGACCCGAAGGCAGTCCAGGCCTTTCTCCAACAGTATCGGATCGACTGGCCGGTGATCTTTTACACCGAGCCGCAACACAGCGGCTGGAACAATCCGATCGCTCTCTACTACGGTGTGCTGGACGTTCCACAAGTCTGGCTCGTCTCGCGAGCGGGCAAAGTCGTAGCCACTCGGATCGACTGGTATCGACTGGACGAGCTGGTCGGCAGACTGGTCGGCCGGTAGGATCGGCTCCCGGGAAGCGTCTGAAGGACATTCGTTTTTTGTCCCGACCGAGCGGCAAAGCCGGGTCACTTCGCGGCGGCCAGCCATTCCGTGTAATGGAAACTGTCGCGAAAATTGCTGTAGCTTTGCCCGGCCCCGACGAGCGAACCGTGGGCCCCGGCGTCCGCGTACTGGGACGGCACGTTCATGTCCTCGGAAAAGTTCCAATCCTCGCCGAAAACCCGATGGACGTACGAGCCATGCATCCGGCGGATTCGGAAGCCAATGGCCATCGAAAAAGAATCCTCCTCTTTCTCGCCCCAGAATCGGCCCCAAGCATCCAGATCAGGGACGTCCATCGCCAAGGTTCCTTTCGCCCGAATCCAGCGCGAGACATCATAGAGGTTTCCCGAACCGGTGAAGCTCCTGCCCACCGGCTCGAAGGGCGAGAAACCGGCGAACAGCATCGTGCCAGTCTTGTAAGCACACTTCTCGCTGCGCACCTCGACCTTCGCTGACCGAACGCCGATGCTGAGCGCCTTCACCGTCTGAAAGGTGCTGTGCGATAGGTTCAAGGAAATCTCCGCCTCGGGACCTTTCTTTTCCGGCGGCACAATATCGATGCCTGTCTCCGTAAAAAGCACGGAGTTATCCAACTCGATCTCTTGCTTGCCCTTCGCCTGCACTTCGATCGCCGCTCGGCCGCCTACGATCAGACAATTCCGCAGCAGAACGCGGCTTGGGGCGCGGATATCGATCATAGGCATCCCGTATCCGCCGCCTTCGGTGAGCGTGCAGTTGAGCATCTGCAGGCGGCCCCCGTCGACGCGGACCGCCGACCAAGGTACTTTGCGGCCATAGGGCGGCTCCATCTCCAGCTTCAGACCTTCCAGCGTCAGCGTGCCGGAAGAGACCCGAAGCAAGTATCGCGTCTCCGGGTCCATCATCGGGGACCCAGGCAGACCAAGGCGATTCACCCCTCGATCGTATTGAAAAACCGGCGTGTAACCGAAACCGGCCTGGATTTTCAAGTTGTGGGTGAACTCGACGTGAGGCATCTTCAGCGGGCCGTCACTGTCGACGCGAATGACATCATTCGGCTTGGAGGCCTTGATGGCCTGCAGGAGCTCATCGAACCGGGGCTTGCCTTTCTGCGTTGTAATTTGGAACGGTTTTTCGGGATCGCCGCTCAAGAGCCGAGTGATGTCACTGCCCAGGTTTGCCTTCCTGAGAAAAAGGATTGCGAAGGCAGTCTCCGCCAGAGTTCCTCGGGCGTCCTTCCAAGCCCCATCCTTGCCTTGCGCCTTCAGCAATAGGTCCGCACCTTTATCAAACCAGTTCACATCACCGAAATGATCCAGCCCCAGAATCACACCAAGACGTTCTACAGACCAGAGATAGTACCGTGCCGCGCTTCCCCCTTTGACGTACTTCCCTGCCCGTTCCAACCCTTTGGCAAAGACCGGGAAAGACATCAGCGTCTTCCCTTCATCAATGCGCTGGCCCCCTTCGTCCGTCCGAGGGCCCTGCTGCTGTTGCAGCTCTTTTTTCAACTGCGTCGCCCGGGCCACGGTCAAACAGAACAGGCCGGCAAAGGTCATTGCGTCCCGCGACGGCTCCGCTTTCTGTTCTGTCGGATGGCGATAAGGCCACCCGCCGTCTTCGTTCTGGGAAGAAACGAATCGCTTGACCACCAGCGCCATGGCGTCGTCGATTACGACCCCGCTCCGGGCCGCGGTCCAAAGCCCCAAGACGGCGAACTGCGTGTTGCTATTGTCGCCCCCGCCCGGCTTCAGCGAACGTCTCCGCCGACGTGAACCGCTCACCGGCGCCGCCTCCTTCGGACAGCTATAGCTCCACCCCCCGCTGCTAAGCTGCCCGGCCAAAAGTCGTCCCGCAAGAATTCGAATCGTCCGCCGGTTTGCTCGGGCGTCTATGTTCGAAAGAAGCACAATGGCCAGAGCCAGGTCGTACGTCTGCGTCAGGTCTTGCGTGTTC
>JAADHY010000555.1 GCA_013151585.1 Planctomycetota bacterium | reverse complement strand
TGCTCGGGCAAGTCCTCCCGAATCAGGTCCAACTTTTCGCGCACGTCGGTCGCGGCGATGTCCACGTCGACGCCCAGATTGAATTCCAGCAGTGTCTGGCAGACGTTTTCCATGCAGGTGGAGCTGACATGCTTCAGACCGTCTATGGAAACGACCACATCTTCAATTTTCTTGGCAACGTCCGCCTCCAGTTCCGCCGGCGATGCACCCGGGTAAATCGTGATGACCGTGATGTAGGGCACGTCCACCTTCGGCATCAGCTCCAGGCCCATCTTCCGGTACGCGTTCAGCCCCAGCAGCGACAAGCCGATGATCAGACAGCTCATCGCCACCGGCCGACGGATCGAAAGGTCCGAAAGGATCATTCCTCCGACTCCTCCACCACGGTCACGCGCGAACCGTCTTCCAGTAAATCAACGCCCTTCACCGCGACCTCGTCCCCCTCCCGAACTCCTTCCGCAACGATTTCTACCCAACCGTCCTGCTCGCTTCGACGCCGGACAGGGACCCTTTTGGCTTTACGCCCCTCAACAACAAAAATGTAATCGCCCTTTATCCGCCGCGCGATTGCTTCTGACGGAACAGCCAGACCGCGTCGCGTCTCCAGGACTACGTCGACCTTTACCAGACACCCGGGGACCAATTCCGGCGGCGGCGACTCGACCGTCGCCTTGACCTCAAAGGTGCGCAATTCCTCGTCAATGCGTGGGCTCCGATAGGTGACCGGAAAGACACCCAATGACTTGCCGCCTAGCGAAAGACGCATGACCGTTTTGCCGGTCACCACCCGACCGTAAACCTCACCCGGCAAGAACGCTGAGATTTCCTGAACGGACGGGTCTTCGACCCTGACGACAGGCGTGCCCGCCCCGGCCATTTCGCCCGGCTCCTTGTACCGTTCGGTCACCACGCCCGAAATCGGGGCCAGGACCAGCGAGTCAGCTAGATCCTTCCGAGCGATGTCCAGGTTCAGCCGAGCCTGCTCAAGCTGCGCCTGGTCCAATTCGATCAACGCCTGGACGTCCTTGATGGCGGCTTGGGCTTGAACCAGGCGCATCTCGAGCTGCTCCAGTTGCTGACGTGGAAAAGCATTCTCGGCGACAAGCCGGCGAAAACGAGCGACATCGCGTTCCAACTGGTTCTTCTCCGCCACCGCCTGCTCCAGCCGGGCTCGCTTTTCCGCCAAAGAGGCTTCGGCAACTTTCAGCGCCTTTTCCGCGATGGCGACCGCCTTTTGAAGTTTCAACGCATCCGTCTGGAACAGCTTAGTCCGGCCCGCTTCCACTCGATCACCTTCGTCAACGTAAACCGCGTCCAACGTGCCGGGGACTCGCGCCGAAACCAGGGCGTATCTTTTCGACTTCGCCGTTCCCCAAGTGGTGACTCGGTCTTCAAACGGACGCTCTTCGACCGCCACTATCACGACCGGAACTTCGGGCTCCGCGACCGCCCGTTGCGACGGAGACGCCTCACTCCCGGCCCCTGCCGCCCACACCGGCAACCACGTGGACCAAGTCGTGCGACCAGCGATGCCAGCCAGAACAACCAATCCACCCATGAGCGCCACCCAGCGAGCCACCCTCATCTCTGTCTTCCTCCCCAGTTTTGGCAAGAGCCTTCAGCCGTTCTCCAATCACTCGCGGCGTCTGCCCGGCGAACGGCTTGCCGATCTTCCACATCACTCGCCCGGTAACTGCGTCCCCCCTCTTTCTCGTGCCGAAGGCAGGACGGTGGTTCCCCCGCGGGCCATCAGCCCGTTGACAAAGATGTCGATCAACGAATTCGTCGCCTCGTCGACTTCGCGCACTCGCCCCGAACTGAACTCGTGCTCGACCATCCCGATGGCCGCCCCGATGAACATGTCGGCGACCAAACGAGGATCGACCGAACGAAAAGCACCCTGCTGAATTCCCTGCGAGATGATCGAAGCGATCTGGTGCACGGCCAAAGCGCGGGCCGTCATTTCCGAGTCCCGGACCAACGACTGAACGGCTCGGTCGTTCACGAGAAACTCAAACACCGGCCGATTCTGCACCAAGTGCTCCCGCCAATGGCGGACGATCTGACGCAACTTCTCGACGGCTGGCAGCGGCTGATCGACCAACTCGCTGAGCCGTTTTTGAAGCGGTTCGATGGCTCGATTGTGGACAAATTCCAGAAGCGCCCGTTTGGTGCGGAAGTATTTGTAGAGGCTGCCCTTGGCGATTCCCGCCTCGCTGGCGACCCGATCCATCGTCGCGCCGCCCAGCCCGTGCTGCGTCAGCACATTGACGGCTGCTTCGTAAATGGCTCCCCGCGTGAACTCATCCAACATTTCTTTGCGTCGTTCGGCCAGCCCTGCCATCGTGTGATCCCTTTCGCCCGACCAAAACCGCTTTCGGCACCGCGCTCTCGAGGGCCGACCGGAACCTGACATCGCCGGTCCGCCCGAATTTGCTGAGAACAGGCAAGTCAATTGCGTGACCATTAAGTCACAACTTGACCCACTAGTCACTCTACGGACCGTCCGGCCTGCAGTCAAGACTGGCGGTTCGAAAAGCCAGCCAAGAACCGCCGGAAACCAATTGTCGTTCGCAACCAACAGTTTGCCAGTGGGTTAAGAGAACTGGGCTTCCTCAATTCCCTCTCGAAAAGGACGACTCAATCGCCAGAGGATCGGTATATTCGCGAGAAAAGGTGGGTAAGATGGCGCGGGTTGGCCGATATTAACGAGAAGAAGGATCGTACCGACGGGCGTGGTTGAGCCGAATAAATCGGCGAGGGTCGCATGATGAGACGTAGAGCAGGCTGGCTGCAGGCGGCTGCTGCCTTGGGATGGTCGAGGGGTGTTTCCGGGCAGGTTGGCCGGGATCGAGGTACGCCAACAGCGAGACGGACCGTTGTCGTGGCCGTAGTAGTCGTAGTGGCTGTGTCCGGTTGTGCCAGCTTGCGGCGGTGGTGGCACAACGGGTGGAAAGTTGGGCCGGAGTATTGTCCGCCCGAAGCGCCTGTGGCGGAAACGTGGCTCGATCGGAACGCGCCTTCCCTCCGGACGGCCGAACCGGACCTGTGGCAATGGTGGACGCAGCTCGGAGACCCGGTGCTAGACCAGCTCGTCCAACGGGTACGGGAGCAGAATATTCCGCTCCAAATTGCGGCCTGGCGGATCGCCGAAGCGCGGGCCCTGCGGGGAATCGCAGCCGGTAATCTGTTTCCGCAAAAACAGCAGGCGCTAGCCGCGTACAGCCGGAACCGGGCCAGCGAGAACGCCTATCCGTTCAACATTTTTTTGGATGCCTTCCCGTTTCCCTTGTACTACAACAATTGGATCGCCGGCTTTGACATGGCGTGGGAGCTGGACCTGTGGGGCAAAGTTCGGCGGGGGATTGAGGCAGCCGACGCTAGCTGGCAAGCGTCGATTGTCGATTACAACGCGTTGCTGGTCAGCATGCAGGCCGAGGTCGCCGCCGCGTACGTGCAGTTGCGGACGCTGCAAGAACGATTGGCATTGGCCAGAAAGCACGTCGAATTGCAGCAAGAGACGCTTCGGCTGGCCAGGGATCGCTTTGCGGCAGGCGTGGTCAGTGAAATCGATGTTCGGCAAGCCTCGGCGGAGCTGGCCGTGCTGGAATCGGCCATCCCGACACTGGAGGAGGCCCGGCGGAAAGTGGAAAACGCACTGTGCTTCCTGCTCGGGTCGCCGCCTGGAAGCCTTCGGGAATTGCTCGAGCAGCCAGCCCCCCCACCGACGCCACCGCCCGAGCTAGTGGTCGGGATTCCCGCGGATCTGCTCCGCCGCAGGCCTGATGTGCAAAAGGCGGAATGGCTGGCCCGTGCTCAATGCGCCCGGATCGGCGTCGCCGAGGCGGACTTTTATCCTCAACTGGCGATTACCGGCGCGATATCAGTTCAAGCTGAGGAGTTTGCCAATCTGTTCGACGGCATTCACGGAGTAGCCGGATCGATTGGCCCGGCTTTCCAGTGGAAAATCCTGCATTACGGCCGGTTGAAGAACGCGGTTCGAGCGCAAGAAGCTCGTCTCCAGCAAGCATTGTACAACTACCAGAACGCGGTGTTAGCCGCCAATCGCGAAGCGGAAGACGCAATCGTAGCCTATTTGCGGGAGCAGCAGCGCATGCGGTCGCTTCAGCAGGCCGTCCACGAAGCGGAACGCGCCCTGCAACTGGGCCTTAAATTGTATCAAGCCGGAGTCATCGACTATCAGCGAGTACTGGATGCTTTGCGAGCCGTGGTGGCCCAGCAGGACGCGCTGGCCGACAGCCGCGGCAAGGTCGTCTTGAACCTGATTGCCGTCTACAAAGCCCTCGGCGGCGGCTGGGAAAACGCGCATTCCGAAGAATCTGTGCCGGAGTCGTCGCCTTCGCAGGAATCGGAGCGTCTTTGGCCGGAACCGGTTGCTCCCCAGACGGAAACGGAGCCCGCACCGGCCCCGGTTCCACTCGCACGGGCGAAGGCCTCGTAAGAAAGCCGGCGCCGCGTTGGTTCGCATGTCCGAACGCAAATCCGCACCGCGTTCGCAGAAAAAACGTGAAAAGCGGCAAGCCGCCCAACGTTCATTTGACGGGGTGGGCGAAATTCCGGCCGAGCCGCAGTAGCTAACTGGGGCTTTGGTTGGGATTCAGCAGGCGCTTGCCCTCCGGCCTCGGTCGATTGAGGCCGTCCGTCCACCTTCGAGTAGTCCGTCGCCAGCTCCACTTCCCAGAGCGCGCCCGTCTTGCCACCAGCGGCACTCGTGAGGATTTCTGATACCGGTCTGACAGCTCCTGCGCATAATTTTCGGAAATTTTTGAAAAAACGCCGATTCGGCTGCACCGTTTGCGGCCCGAAATCAGCTTGAAGTGATGGAGGGACAAGCCGGCCTGCTTGTCCCCCGCAAACGAAAGCTGATGAAGTCGTCGGCGGGACACCCGCCGCCACGTCAACAGACCGCTCGCCGACGACAAAGGCCCGGAGCGTACTCGCGACGTTTCGGGCTTTTCTTTTTGCCCTTGAACCATTGGCATCGCGGTCAAGGCGTCGCCGGAGTCTTCCGAAAGGATGATGAACGAGATTCGGCGGCTCGCGATTCCGGATGTAGTCGCTTGCTTCCGCCGAACAGCCCGAATCCCTTCCGGGAGCCGTTCCACGAAACGTGATTTGAAAGCTTCCCTTTCGAGGCGGATCGGGTAACATGGTCGGTGCGTGTGGCCGCGCCCTGGCGGCACGTCCTGGTGCGCGGAACCGGGCGAGGAATACTTCGTTTCTTTCATGCCGCATACGGCGGTTTGCCGAGCTGCCCCCGAACGCCTTTGCCAAGCTGGCGAGAGGTGAGCTGGTGGCACCCCCAAGAACTGATTTGGCCACTGAAAGGATCGAGGAGCGAGCGGCCCGGCTTGCCTCTGAAAATGCGGTGGTCGGGGCAGGCTGGGCGACCGAAAACGGGAAGACCGGACCAGCGCGGACGGTTGCTTTACGAAATTCGCCGATCTCTTTTGACAGTCTCCGACGGTTTTGGCGACTGAGTCTTTCGAGCGAAAAACGAGCAAAGAAAGGGAGAGCTCATGTCGGACGACGCTCCTGCACTGCAAGTCTATCAAACAGGCGAAGTCACGGTGCTCGGTTTCGGCGGGCAAGAGGTTCTCGAACAAGTCAACATCGCCGACTGCCGAGAACAAATCACAGAACTCGTCCGCACGACTGGCTGCAAGACTTTGGCGTTTGACATGACCGGCGTGAAGCTGATTCCCAGTGGGATGCTGGGGCTGTTGGCGTCACTGCGGGACTTAGGCGTCGAGGTTCAGATCTTCAATCCGTCGGACGACGTCCGCGAGGTTCTTGAAATCACGAATCTCGACGAAGTCATCACCGTCCGGGAAGTGGACCTGGAGGCCGAGCAGGACACCGAAGCCGAGGGCTGATTTGCCTTCGTAGAGTAACTCGGTCCATCCAAACCTTGACTGGCCGTTCGTTCTGCGATGGTGACGGAAGTGTCTACCAGCGCGGCCCGGACCCGTCGCGCGTAGAATCTTCGAAAATCCTCTGGACAGAAATTCGCAAATCGGATATCAACCCGCCCTGTCGCGTTGAATCGCGACCTGTACCTCCTCTCTCCTACGAAAACTGTCTTTCGATTTCGAGCCAACCGATCGTTCCCTTTTCTGGTCCAATCCGTCCGCGTATCGCGTGGCCGGGGTCTGGTTGATCAGCGACGACCTTTCGATTGAAGAGGTCCCACTTGCTGCGGACTCCGGGCATCCGGTGTGCGGCCGGTTCCCCCAGGCTCGGCTTGTCGAAATATGTCCCAATCCTTGTTCCTCGATTTGGCTGGTTACGCGGTCCTGTCGCTGATCGGATGCTATTGGTTGACAGGCCTCGCCCGGCAATTGTCCTACCGGATTCGCCTGCTGGATCGCCCAGATGGCGGCCGCAAAGCGCACCGGGAGCCGACGCCGTTGATGGGTGGCGTCGCGATTTTCCTCAGCGTTTCGGCCGCTGCGTTGCTGGCAGCCTGGCTGAATCCGGCTTGGTTGGCGACCGACCAGTCCTGGGACCGCGTCTTTCCGACACTGCTCATTTCCGCCGGGGCCATTTGCCTGGTCGGTCTTTGGGACGACAAGCGTCCGATGCGTCCGCGGACGAAGTTTGCGCCGCGGTGCCCTGGGCGTTCGCGGGCCGGGTCCTCGAGCCGATCCAAGTTGCGGGCATTTCGATCGACTTGGGCACCGCCAGCTTTCCCTTTGTGGTTCTTTGGCTGGTTGCGTGCGCCAACGTTATCAATCTGGTCGACGGGCTGGATGGGCTGGCGAGCACGATCTGTTTAATCGTCAGCACGACCGTCTGTGCGTTGGCACTGACCACCGGCATGCATGGGGCGGCGTTTTTGGCGGCCGTGGTGGCGGCCAGCCTGGTCGGATTCCTGGGGCACAACCTGCCACCGGCCAAGATTTTCCTCGGAGATTCGGGCAGCTTGACGCTCGGATTCCTGATTGGGGCCCTTTCGCTGGAAGCGTCGACGAAACGCGCGACCGGACTGATCCTGACGGTGCCGCTGGTCTTAATGAGCATCCCGATTTTTGACACGGCCATGGCCATCCTTCGCCGCAAGCTGAACGGCCGGAGTATCGGGGAAGGCGATCGAGCTCACATTCATCATCGGTTACAGGATCGGGGCCTATCGCAGTCGCGGGCTTTGCTGGTGATTGCGTTTCTCTGCACGGTTATGGCGGCAACGGCGTTCGTTTCGGCAGTCTTGCGGAGCGAATGGATCGGCTTGGCGATCTGCGGCAGTGTTCTAGCTCTGTTGATCGCCGGCGGAGTTTTTGGGCATGAAGAAACGATCCATTTCTTCCACTACCTTCGCGGCCTCGGCCGCGTTTTGGCAGCCCGGGCCGGACTGCTGAAAACGGAGCTCTCGCTGGCGCAGCGCGACCGGATTCAGCGAAGTCGCGTGGCGGCGTTGTGGGCCGAGCTGTGCCGCCGCACGCAAGGACTGGGCGGCGACGCACTGGAGCTCCAGTGTCGCGATGCCGCCACCGATGGTTTGCTCTGGCGGCGGACTTGGGCCATCCAGACGTCGGCGTCAATGCCCTCATCCCCTGATCAACCCCGGCCGGTCGCCGAAACCGAAGCAGAAGAGATGACTTCGTCGCACGGCGAGGATCAGGCGTCGGAAATCGACCCGCTCCAGAAAAAGCCGGTTGGCTGGGAGGTGGCTTATACGGTCCATCGCGCGGAAGACCTGCGCGTGGTGCTCATCGCGCACGGCACCCTCAGCCGGACGCCCCCCGCCGCTGCTCTGGCCGAATTGCTCCATCTAAGCCAAAAGCTCTACGAATCGTGGAAGCGAGAAGACCCTTCCGACGAGTTCCCCAGGGGGCCGGAATCCAACCCGCAGATAACGAATCCGCCTGCCTTCTTGCGGCCTTTGCCCACCCGAAGTCCGGAGCCGGAGGGCCCGGAGCCGGAGCCCCACCGCCGAGCCGCTTGACCGGCCGAGTGTGGCTCCCTCGGAGCACGATCGGTCATCGAAACTCTTCGGACCGCGACCGACGGACTCTTTCACCCTCGCCCCTTTTTCGACAATAATTCACCACTCAATTATCGAAAGGGGGCGTCCAAGGCCGGGAAGGCTTGCTGACCGCCGTTGCGGCGCGGTCGGTGCAGAGAGTTCAGCGGTGATCGCCCCAAAGACTCGATCACACTCGTTGGGGAAACACACGAGGAACTGGCATGCATATTCTGTTCGTCCACAAAAATTTTCCAGCCCAATTTGGCCACATCGCGGCTTACTTGATCAAGCGACACGGCTATCAGTGCTCGTTCGTGTGCGAGCTACCACCGGCCAATGTCGAGGGGATCAACCGCCTGCAGTACAAGCTGGGAGGCGGCGCCACGCGTGCCACCCACTACTGCAGCCGCACTTTCGAGAACGCAACGTGGCACGCCTTCGCCGTCTATGAGACGATGAAAGCCCATCCCGAAGTCCAACCCGACCTGGTCGTCGGCCACAGCGGTTTCGGTTCGACGCTCTTCCTGGCCGACTTGTACGACTGCCCAATCATCAATTACTTCGAATACTACTATCATGGCAGGGGCTCCGACTTGGACTTCCGCCCCGAGTTTCCGGTGAAGGAACTGGACGTGCTGCGGTCCCGGACTCGAAACGCGATGATTCTGCTCGACCTGCAAACCTGCGCCGCCGGATACACGCCCACGAATTGGCAGCGGAGCCTTTTCCCCGAGGAGTACCAGTACAAGCTGGAAACAATCTTCGACGGTGTGGACACCGAAGTCTGGCATCGCAAGCCGAATGTGCCCCGACGTGTGGGCGACCGGCAAATCCCGCCGGAGACGCGGATCGTGACGTACGTTTCCCGCGGGTTCGAGTCGATGCGCGGCTTCGACATCTTTATGAAGGCGGCCAAGGGCATCTATGAACGGTATCCGAACGTTGTCTTCGTTTGCGTGGGGACGGACCGAGTCTGCTATGGCGGTGATTTGAACCGCATCCCGGAAAAATCCTTTCGCGAGCATGTGCTGAAGAGCGATAACTACGACTTGAGCAAGTTCATTTTCACCGGGCGCGTGGCGCCGTTGGAGCTGGTGAACCTGTTGAGCCTAAGCGACTTGCACATTTACTTGACGGTGCCGTTCGTGTTGAGCTGGTCGATGATGGACGCCTTGGCCTGTGGTTGCACGGTGCTGGCGTCCGACACGGCCCCGGTGCAGGAGATGATTCAGCATGAGCGGAATGGGTTGCTTGCCGGCTTCTATGACGTGGATCGATTCGTCGAACTGGGCGTCTCGGTCCTGAAAGACCCAGCCGCGTACCGACCGCTGGGAGAAGCCGGTGCCGAGATGATCCGGGAGCACTACAGCCTGGAAGTCTGCCTGCCGCGCATGTTGGATCTTTACGAACGCACGCTCAACGCATGGCACACATCCTCGCCCCAGACGTCGAACGTCAGCGGCTCTCCCGCAGGCGGTTGAGGCGTCCTGCGAAGAAATCGGTCGGTTGCCCCGCGATCCGCTTCTCCGAGAGCCTGTCTCCAAGCCGGCCGCCCCGTTCTCGGAAAAAAGTCTGCGCTGGGCGGCTCAGCAGCAAATTCACTCTTCCGTAGCGCGTGCCCGCGCGCATCAGCCGGGCTTGCTGAAGTAGCCCATCAACGGCTCGGCGGCGGAGGCGGCAGTTCTACCGGCGGATACTTGACCTCCTTGGCTTTGCGAATCCATCCCGGATCACCATAAACACCAGCTTCGGTCGAGTCGAAAGGCCGGAAGCCGATCGAGATGGCCGGTGAGTCCGGCGGGAGGCGAAAATCGCGGTGCAGCGGGTCCCGGAATTTCGGGTCGGCGATGATCGAG
>JAADHY010000111.1 GCA_013151585.1 Planctomycetota bacterium | reverse complement strand
GAAAGCTTCGCTCGCATTCGCGGCCGTCGTGGGGATCATGTCCCAGCGACGAAGGATTTCTTCCAGAATATGCCGGTTCGTGGCGTTGTCGTCGACCACGAGCACTTTCAGTCCACTCAAATGCACCGGCGGCGCCTCTCCCCGTCTTTGCGCTTCGGCCACGCCGAACTTGACGGTGAAATGAAACGTGCTGCCCTGTCCTTCTTCGCTTTCCGCCCAGATTCGGCCGCCCATCAGTTCCACCAGCCGCGACGAAATGGCCAGCCCCAGCCCCGAACCGCCGAAGCGCCGTCGGGTGGTCATGTCGGCCTGTTCGAACTTCTCGAAGATCGAGCTCAGTTTGTCCTTGGGAATTCCGATTCCCGTGTCGCGGACGCTGAAATGAAGCTCAACCTCACGACCCTGTTGCCAGTTGCGCTGCACCTCCAGAACGACTTCGCCGCGCTCAGTGAATTTGACTCCGTTTCCCACCAGGTTGACGAGAACCTGGCGGAGTCGATTGCGATCGCCCACGACCCATTCAGGCACGTCCGCATGAACGTGACACGCTAGCTCTAACCCCTTCTTATGAGCCCGGATCGACAGCGATTTGACCGCATCGTCCACCGTCTCGTGCAGATCGAAAGCAACATGTTCCAGCGTCAGTCGGCCCGCTTCGATCCGAGAGAAGTCCAAGATGTCGTTAATCAGAGCCAGCAGCGCCTCCCCGGACCTCTGTACCGCCGTGAGATACTCACGCTGCACGGCCGTCAGTTTTGTCTCGAGCAGTAGCTCGGTCATCCCAAAGATCGCGTTCATCGGCGTTCGGATTTCGTGGCTCATGTTCGCCAAGAACGCGCTTTTAGCCCGGTTGGCGGCTTCCGCTGCCTCTTTAGCCCGTTCCAGCTCGTCGCGCGACGCGGTTATCGCTTTCAGATTGGCTGTCATCCGGTCGAAGGCCCGTGAGAGCTCGGCGATTTCATCATCGCCCGTCGTTCCCACTCGGTAGTCCAGATTTCCCGCACCGACGATCTCTGTTCCCTTGCGCAAACGCAGCAAGGGGCTGATGATCGCCCGGGTGGCGAAGAGCATGCCCAGCAGGATGCTCACGGCGAACGCAGCGGCGGCGAAGATCACCAGTGCTCGTAACGCCACTCGCTCCGTCCGTTGGATGTGGCGAGTCGCAGTCCGCAGTTCCTGGTGAATTTTCTCAACAGTCGCTTCCAAGGTATCTCGGACGAGCGAGGCGAAGCGGTCGGCTTTGCGGAAGTCCGCCTCCAGCCTCGCCTGAAGTTGCTGAATCTCTTCCCCGTCTGACCCCGCCGAGGAAAGCTGCAAAAGGCGCTGCTGGTCTTCGAGGATTCTCTGAGCGTACTTGGCGAAGGCCCCGTAATAGATGTCGGCCATGCCAGCCGATTGACGCACGGTTTCGGGCGCCTGCCGGACCTTCATCCGCTGCGGCCAGCCTTCCGCCTCCCAGTGGGACAGGAGTAGCCCGCCGTCCGACCGAGTAAACGGCTCGCTTTCCGTCCCCCAGATCATTGCTTTCATGAACATGTTGAAGCGGATCGTGTTCAGCCGAAGTTGGGTCCTCAACTCTTCCAGTTCGTCCAAACCGCCGGGCTTCTTCAACAACCGCAGCTTGTTCAGAAACAGCGAATTGTGAGCGACGGTCAGCAAGGCCTGCTCGCAACAGCGCGAATAAGGCACGTACTGTTCCAGCACGGCGTGAGCGGTCCGAGCCAGACGGTTGATCATCATGATGCCGAAACTGGCCGTGCCGAGTGTCAACGACGCCACGATCACCATGATGATCATCAGCTTGGCGCGAATGCCATACCGGGCCAGCATCTGCTACAGTTCCTCAACGATCGCCTCAATGTCATAAACCGCCTTGAGAACACCGATGACCCGGCGAGTCTGCGGATCGCGGATCGGCACGCAAAGCGACACAGATTCGGACTCAGCGCTGTCGTCGTATTCGATCTCCCCGTAGTGAGCCTGGCCACGCCCTCCCGCGAACGTCTGCTTCCACCAATCTTCATCCGCTTGGTAGTAGTCGGACGTCTTGTTAGTGGCCCCGACGACCAAGCCCTCTCGATCCGTCACGAAGATCTCGGGGAACCCGTCATGCTCTTCCTGAAATGCCAACAAGGATCGGGCGCATGCGTTTGTGAGCAGGGGCTGGACCAGATGCGAATCGACCGGCGCGTTACGCCATTGCTCATCGAGCTCGCAGATCGCGTCGGCCGATAACTGCCCATTCTTCCGGCTGCCCTCTTGCGCCGCCTGGACCACCGCGGGGTCCGCGGCGAGCGATTGAAGCACATCCAGCTTCTGCCGCAGCACGGTGTCCACTTCCGGAGCGAACGGAAGCGGCTTCGCCGCTGACGGCTGCTCCATCCCATCGCACGCGGGTCCGAACCACCGGTCGCATCCGCTCGAAACAAAACAGAGAAGAACCACCCCGAGCGCTGCGGCAAGTTGCCAAGCCGGCGCTACGTCCGCACCGACGCGCTGAGCGCGCAACGCTGGAAGCTGGTCTCGCTCGGACCACCAAAGGGGCAGCCAACCTATCATTGGTAGATTTCCTCGGTCGTGAACTCGACCGCCCCACGAATCTTGGAAAGGATTTGACGACGTCGCCCCACCGCTTCGCATTTCACGAAGCTGCCCCGCCGACCGGATCGAAGATTCCCTCGATAAATCATACCACCTTCCATTGTCACAGGATTCGCTCTCGATGCAAGCGAATCGGCTTGGATCGAGGTGATCCGGACGAATCCGGAGTGCCCCGTCCAGGTGCGGTTCGCCTCGACCGGGCGGACGATTACAATGACGGCGGCTTTGTCCGGAGTGACCTGCTCCGTCGAAAGCGTCCCGGCACGCTGCGTTCAGAATCCCGTCCGCAAGTTTCGAAAGCAACGGAAGGCAAAGTCCTATGATTGACTGGACTTTCGACCCGAAATGTTCCGAGTTTCTAGTCCGCACTCCTTACACGCCCCGGCCGTGGATTAACTACTTGACCGACGGCCGCTACTGCGCCTTGGTCAGCCAGACGGGCGGCGGATTCAGTTTCTTCCTGGACCCATCGCACCACGTCATTTCACGGCGCGAACAAGATTTGCTCCTCAATGACCGGCCGGGACGTTTCCTCTACGTGCAGGACACCGAAACCGGCCAGTTCTGGAACGTGGGCGGCAGCCCGGCCCGGCGGTCCTTGGACCAGTTTGAGTGTCGTCACGGGTTTGGTTGGACGCGGCTTTCTTCGGTCTGTCAGAAGATCGAAGCGACGATCACGTTTTTCGTGCCGGAGGAAGCCGACGCCGAGGTCTGGCTGATCCGAATCCAAAATGGCGACGACCGGTCGCGACGTCTTCGGCTCGTCGCCTATTCGGAATGGTTGCTGGGGAACAGCCTGGTCGATCCCGTGGCTCGGCGGTTTGATTCTTTTTTCAAGCAGGCTCAGATCGTCGACGGGGTCGTCATCGGTCGCAAGCTGGTGTGGGGCGTCCGCGGTCAGCGGGCGAACCGGCCTTGGCCCTACGAGGTTTTTGGCTGCACGGCGGGACCGACGGAACCAGACGCGATCTGGCTGGAGAAAGAAGAATTCGTCGGGCTCTATCGCGATCTGTCTCAGCCGCAAGCCCTGGACGAGCCCGACCGCCAACCGGACCAGCGCCGCGAGCTCTGGGGCGTCGACGTGATCTATGGCCCACAGTGGAGCTTCTCACTCACTCCGGGGCAGTGCGCGGAGTGGGCGGTCGTGACCGGAATTGCGCCTACCGGCGAAGGCACGGACCGAGCCGCGCGGCTAGCCGATCTGGACGTGCTGCGGGACCAGCTCGAAGCGACTCGCGCTCACTGGCGGCGGCGCGTCGACCGATTGCAGGTGCGCACTCCAGACGGCGACCTGAACGCGATTCAGAACCGTTGGACGCCGTACGAGGTGATCATCAAGTCGTACCTCTCGTCGGCTCCGTCCTACTACCATGCCTCTGACGGCAGCCCCGGGTTCCGCGACGCTCTGCAGGACGCCTTCGGGCTGTGTTTGATCGAGCCCGAACGGGCCCGGCGCATGATCTTGCGGCTGGCCGAGTTTCAGTTTTCGGACGGTCGAGCCAGTCATCGCGCCCCCCGGGTGCCTTTGCTGCCGGAACGGTCGGAGAAATCGGACCTGCCGTTGTGGCTGTCTTTGCCTACCTTGCAGTACATACGTGAGACTGGCGACCCGTCGATCATCACCGAGCCTGTGCCGTTCGCCGACGGACCGGAAGCCCCCTTGCTGGAGCACATTCGATTGGGGCTCGAGCGTTCGCTGAAAGACGTGGGACCGCGCGGGCTGCCGCTGATTCATTACGGTGATTGGAACGACGCGCTGGATGGGCTCGGCGGCAAAGGACAGGGCGAATCGGTTTTCCTGGCCCAATTCCTGGTGTTCTCGCTGAAGAATTCGGCGACGCTGGCCGAGCTGGCCGGCGCGTCGGAGCTGGCGGCTGAGTGGAGAAAGGAAGCGGCCCGACTGACAGCCATTCTGAACGAAAAGTGTTGGCAGGAGGACCGGTTCGTCCGCGCGTTCCACGACGACAGAACTGTGATCGGCTGCCGGGAGAACCGCGAAGGCCGCCTGTATTTGAACCCGCAAGTGTGGGCAGTGCTCGCCGACGCCGCTCCGCGCGAACGGCTTCTGACCTGCATGGACACCGTTCACCGCGAACTCGATTCGCCTTACGGCATTCGCTGCCTGGCTCCAGCCTATTCGCAGTACGATTCCCATGTGGGATTGATCTCCTGCTTTCCTCCGGGCATCAAAGAAAACGGGGCTATCTTCTCGCACGCGATGGCGTTTTGCCTGGTGGCGGAACTGATGTTGGGGCGGGCGGATCGGGCCTGGAGTCTGCTGAAGCGAGCCAACCCGGTCACCCGGGCGAGAGAGCGGCCGGAATACCGCATGGAGCCTTACGTCTATTGCCAGTTCGTCGCCGGTCCGGAAACCAACTTGCGTGGTCAGGGTTTCCATCATTGGCTGACGGGGACCTGTTCCTGGATGCAATACGCGATTATTAACTGGCTGCTGGGGGTTCGCGCGGAATTGGATGGATTGGTCGTCGACCCGTGCATTCCGAACGACTGGAAACGCTTTGAGCTGACGCGTCCTTTCCGCGGCCGCAGGGTCCACGTGGTGGTGGAGAATCCTAACGGCGTCAGTCGCGGTGTGGTGTCAGTGAGCGTCAACGGCCAGTCGGTCGAAGGGAATCGGATCCGGGATCTGCCCGACGGCGATCTAACCGTCCACGCGACGATGGGGTGACCGCCCCTATGGAAGAGTGGCTATCGCGGTTTGAGAATCAAAACGGCCAAAGGAGGAAGTGTGAGGGATAAGCTGTAGGGAAAGCCGTGGCAGGGGATCGGCTCGGCTGAGACGCCGCCGGCATTCCCCAGGTTGCTCCCCCCGTAGATCGCCGCGTCGCTGTTGATCAGCTCCGCATAGAAACCTGGTTGCGGAACGCCGATCCGATATCCGTGCCGCGGGACCGGCGTGAAATTGCAAGCCACCGCCAAGCATTCATCCTGCCGCCGATTGAAACGCAGGTAGGCGTACACGCTCTGTTGCCAGTCGTCGCATTGAATCCACTGGAACCCCACCGGCTCAACGTCCGTTTGGTATAGAGCTTCTTCGTTCCGGTAGAGCCGGTTCAAGTCACCAACGTATCGCCGCAGGCCGTCGTGGTAAGGCTGGCCGATCAAAGCCCAATCGAGCTGGCTGTTGCAGTCCCATTCGGTCCACTGGCCCAGCTCGCCGCCCATGAACAGCAACTTCTTCCCGGGCATCGTGTACTGGTAGCCGTAAAGCAACCTCAGGTTGGCGAACTGCTGCCAGTAATCGCCGGGCATCTGCGACAAAAGGGATCGCTTGCCATGCACGACCTCGTCATGCGACAGCGGCAGCACGAAATTCTCCGTGAAGGCATACACCATGCGGAACGAAAGCTCGTTGTGATGGTAGGCCCGGTGGATGGGGTCGTGGTGCATGTAGCGCAGTGTGTCGTTCATCCAGCCCATGTCCCACTTCATCGTGAACCCGAGCCCGCCGGTATACACGGGACGGGACACACCGCCCCAGGCGGTCGACTCTTCGGCGATTGTCACGACGCCCGGAAAGTCGCGGTGTAAGATGACGTTCAAGTCTTTTAGGAACTGGATGGCTTCCAGGTTCTCGCGGCCGCCGTACTGGTTTGGCACCCATTCGCCGTCCTTGCGTGAGTAGTCCAAGTAGAGCATGGAGGCCACGGCGTCCACACGCAGCCCGTCGACGTGGTACATCTCAAGCCAGAAGCGGGCGCTGGACAGCAGGAAGTCGCGGACTTCGTTGCGGCCGTAGTTGAAAATCAAAGTGCCCCAGTCGGGATGATAGCCTTTGCGCGGGTCGGCGTGTTCATAGAGGCAGGTCCCGTCGAAACAGCCCAACGAGTGGCCGTCGGTTGGGAAATGGGCCGGCACCCAGTCCAAGAGCACCCCCAGGCCGGCTTGGTGGCAATAGTCAACGAAATACATGAAATCATGCGGCGTACCGAACCGGCTGGTCACGCTGAAATAACCCGTCGTTTGGTAGCCCCAGGAACCGTCAAACGGGTGCTCGGTCACGGGCATCAATTGGATGTGGGTGTAGCCCATTTCCAGAGCGTAGTCGACCAGCATGTGGG
>JAADHY010000724.1 GCA_013151585.1 Planctomycetota bacterium | reverse complement strand
GCACTTCGACATCGAATTCGTATTCGAAATCGCCCTCTTCCGGAATCTCCAGGGCTTCCACGTCCAAGTCCGGCTCGTTGATCGGGTCCAGGTCGTGGTCCTCGGTGAGCTGTTCTAGGCTCTGCAAAAGCACCTTTTGCCGGACCTCATCCGCGATTTCGCGACGAAATCGCTTGGCCACCAGCTTCGCGGGAACCCGCCCCTTGCGGAAGCCCGGTACTTCAGCCGTCTCGACCAGCTTCCGCGTTACCTCCTCGTGAAAACGGTCGATATCCTTGCGCGGCACCCGCACGCGCACGTGCTTGCGGCACGGCCCGACCGATTCGATCTGGACATCCTGATCCAAACGCTGCTGTTTTTCCTCTGAAGAAGCCACAGCCGCTGTGGCGTCTTCCGATCCCGCTTGGCCCCCGCCGACTTTCTCGTTTTCAGTCATCGCTCTCGACCTAGCTTGTCATGGTCTTCCGGTCAAATTGCCCTCAATTCTTGCACTGCAGTGGCGATCACCTTCCCAAAGTGCCTGATTTGAAAAGAGAAGGGAACGGATCGATCCGCTAGGTTTTCCTCTTTTCGCCCGGGCCGCGTGCAAACGTCCCCCTTCCATCCCGGGACTGGCTTGATGTTCGATCTTGCCTGATTCAATGCGAGCCGTACCAAACATCGATTTGGACCGACACGACATGTCAGGCCGAACCCCGCCGGACCCCGAACGTCCGGACCGCTCTTTGAGGACTCGGAAACGCTCCTTATCTCGGCTTTGAATCAAACGGAACATCCGGTGCCCGCCGGTCCGAGTCGTGGAATAATAGCGGAAAAACGTCCGGAACGCTATTGATCGGAACCGCCCGGCTCGGAGATTTGTGCGACTCGGCCCCGGCGTCGACACCGAATCGCGTCACTTGGTGGCCTGAATGGACAAGCGACCAGCGCTACGGGAAGGCAAAGCTCCCGCCGAGCTGCGGCGGGCACACGCCGTGTTGTGGTCTGCCGACCGGCCCCCCCGCAAAAAGCGCCGGAGCCTTCATGCATCAAAATGCGTCGAATGCGTCAGCGCGCTGGTGGGACGCGGACGCACCCGGCGGGGGCCGCTATTGGGTGGCGAGCGCGGTAAGCAAGAAAAGTGGCGAGCCAGCGCAAAGAAAAAAGCGGGAGACGGGACTCGAACCCGCGACATTCACGTTGGCAACGTGATGCTCTACCAACTGAGCTACTCCCGCGAGCCTATCGCGACTGCAGTCCCGGTTCATCTTCCAGACGGCCAGGACACGCAGCCCACGTCAGCTTTGCGCAACGATTATCTCTTGATCTCGTCACAGGTCAAGCGTTTCTTGACACGATTTTTGGGGGATTGTCGCGAGCCGCCCGCCGAAACGGGGGCAACTATCGGGAGGCCACCTGCGGAGCAGGTCCCGCGCGCCGAATCAGGGAGTCTGTTCCCAGCACTCCGGCGTGGCTCACTGGGCTCTGTCATGAAACTCGTCCACTCGCATACCGCAGCCCGGAACCCAGACGCCGTCCACACGTCCCCCCGCAGACGACCACTCCCGTGCGTCGTCATCGTGCGGATCTCACTCGCCCGTTTCGTGGCCCCGCCTTCCAAAAGTGTTGCCAATCGACAACATGTTGCCCACGAAGCCGTCTTGCTGTAACTGCTGACAGTGTCAAAGGTTACGATGCACTTGCCCGGTTTGATCCCAGGAGCGTGCCGTCTTGTGTCAACAGGGCTTAGCGCGCGATGGTGACCCGAGCGCGCAAAAATGATTTTACATTGGATTTCTCTTTCTACTTGTTGAAAAAGAACTTACGACGACTCGCTCGCTCTGCGCGCGAAATTCCTGAAACAAAATGGCAACTGCGGCATTCCGGTTGCTTTACAGGGCCAGCACAAGTGAGACAAGCCAGCCAGCCTGGGAAGTCTCGGTAGCATTCAGTTGACCTTACCGTGAGGAGGCACACCATGACAACGTTGATCCATCAATTCGTTCGAGATGAAGCCGGCTTCGTGATTTCGGCCGAACTGATTTTGGTTGCGACGATTGCCGTCCTGTCGATGGTCGTAGGATTGTCGGAATTATCGAAGGCGATCAACCAGGAACTGGAAGACGTAGCGGCGGCCTTCGGCGAAAGTTACAAGTACTCGGGCTTGGAAGGCCATCAGGGGCGATGGGAAGGCAGCTTGTTCAACGATCAGTTTGATGAATGCGACGGCGAATGTGATATCGTCGCTACGTGGCCGCAAGGGGAAGGCGACTGTGGCTATTGATCCGAGCCGGCGAGGCGTGGCAGTGTGAATCCTTAACCGGGAAGCCCCAGGCTCGGCCTGCAACTCACTTTCGGCCGTCCCCCTCGATCGTACACTGGTCCCTCTCGACTCAAACCGCAACCAGAGAGAGTCAGGCACGACGGCACCCCAAACCAACCGCAACGGCCTCACGGCCCTTTTTATGGGAAGCCACGATCCTCTACCGTGTCGTTCCTCCTCCCAAGAGCCCTCGTCCGAATTCTTCGGGCGGGGGCTTCTCGGGTGCGCGGACCGGATCGCAAGGGGCGGCACACACCGAGCGTGATCGGTTTGGCCTCCAGTCCGGGCCCTACCGTTTCCGTTTATGCGTTGCCTTCCCTTGCCGCCCTTGCCGGGTTGGCCGTCGTTTGGCTTTGGGCGTCCAAGGCCAGGGCTTGACCCGAGCACGCCGAGCCCAAGCTTCCCAACGCGCCGCCAGTTCCCGGACTTTCTCCGGGTGCGCCGCTGCCAGATCGTGCATTTCCGTTCGATCCTTTTCCATATCGTACAGTTCCCACGGACCGCTCGCTCCTTTGGCGACCAGCTTCCACTTGCCGACCCGGACCGCTCGATTGCCTTCGTGTTCCCAATAGATGGCGTCCGGTCGTCGGAGCGGCCGGCCGTCAAACGCCGGGACGAGGCTCACGCCTTCCATGGGCTGAATCTCGCGGCCCTTGTATCGCTTCGGATACATCGCCCGGGCCACGTCAACGCATGTGGCCATGATGTCGATCAGATGACCCGGTTGGTCTTCCAGCTCCCCGCGACGCTTGATCCGGGCCGGCCAGTGGGCGATCAGCGGTGTTGAGATGCCTCCTTCGTGCACCCAATGTTTGTACTCGCGGAACGGGGTGTTTGAGACATTCGCCCACGCTTTGCCGTAGGCGATGTAGGTGTCTTCCGGCCCCGGCATCACGCCCGGACCGACCCGAACCGGCCGGCCGTCCCGAGTTTGCATGGGCGGCCAAATCTTCGGCTGAAGATCATTCGGTCCCATCGGCTTATACTTCGCGTACGGCTTTTTGGGTCTGGAGCGGCCCATGGGTTCGGCACAACCGCCGTTGTCTTGGAGGAACAGAATCAAAGTGTTATCGAGCCAGTCCCGCTTCCGAAGCTCCTCGACCACCCGACCGATCCCTTGGTCCATTCGATCGATCATCGCTGCGTAGACCTCCATGCAGCGGGCTTCCCAAGCCTTGTTCTTCACTTGGCTCCAATCTCCGGCTTGTGGGCTGAGCTCCCAGTGGGCGTCGATCAAACCGAGTTGCTTGAGCCGCGCAAAGCGGGCTTTTCGGATGGGTTCATATCCCGCGTCGTATCGGCCGCGGTACTTGGCGATGTCTTCCGGCAGGGCATGCATGGGCCAATGAGCGGCCGTGTAGGCTATGTAAAGGAAAAAGGGCCTGTCGGACGACTCCTTCGCATGCTCACGCAGGAATAACAGGGCGTTGTCCGTAATCGCGTCGGTGTAGTAGAACCGTTTCGGCCGGTACTTGGGATCGTTGACCGGAGTGATGTACGTGTTGCCGCGGCACAGTGTTGTCGGATCGTAATAGCTGCCTGCTCCGGTGATCGTCCCGTAAAACTTTTCAAAGCCCCGTTGAAGGGGCCAGTTGTCTTTGGGGCCTTCGGGGGCGACGAAGTGCGTCACGTGCCACTTGCCGACCATGTAGGTGCGGTAGCCCGCCAGGTGGAGCACCTCGGCGATCGTGACACAATCGCGCGTCAGGCCCGTCGTGTAGCCCGGCAGTTTTGTGTCTCGGAGCATGTGACCGACGCCGGCCTGATGCGGGTAAAGACCTGTCATCAGACTGGCTCGCGTGGGGCAGCAGCGCGCGGTGTTGTAAAACTGTGTAAACCGAACTCCGTTGGCCGCCAGCCGATCCAGATTCGGCGTGTGGATTTCACTGCCGTAGCATCCCAAATCCGAAAAGCCCATGTCGTCGGACATGATCAATACGATGTTGGGTCGCTCAGCCGGAGTGGAGTACTCGGCGGCGTCACCCGCCGTCGCCGCGGCCAGAGCGGCCACTCCAGCGAACAGGCAAATTTTGATCCGGCGGAGGGCTGTCATGGCGGTCTCCTTATGTCGCGAGTGAGTCCTGTCGGCACTTGTTTTGCCAGCGTCTCCGGCGTCGAGGCCAACGATGGCGAGCCCCGTGCGCGGCAGTGCCGCATCCCGTTCGGGCGCTGGTTGCATCTTGCGTCTGCAAAGACCAGCATAGTATTTGGCAGTGGACATGACCAACGTCGGGCGACTCGAAGCGGCGTCCTCGAAACCTCGGAGGCCACCCATGACGACACGGACAGGATTGGGCAGGGATCGGGCAGAAAGAGTAGTCAACGTTGTGTTGCTCACCGTCTTGGCCGGGTGTGCGGGGCTCGCCCCGACGGCCAAGGCGGCCGAACGCGACGAAGTGCTATTGGTCGTGCAGGACGCTCCGGCGGACGGAGTGGTCCTCGCCTCGGTCGACCTGACCGCGGCCGTGCGCTGGTGTCAGGTCGGGCCGATCGATCCGGCACGGATGCAAGCGGTCACGGCCGAAGGTCGGTCCGTGCCCCTGCAGTTCGTTCCCGCTCCGGACTACGATCCGAAGGATCGTGTGGCCGGCACCGTTGTTTTCCGTCTGCCGAAGACGGCTGGCGGACCGCTGCGCTTGGTTTTCGGCCGGCGCGAGCAGGTGCGCGGGCCGAACGATGGAAACGACAAACAAGCGACGGTCACCACACCCGCGTGGGACGGGATGGTCGTCACGCCAGAGTTTGCAATCCAGCACGATGCGGAGCGGATGGGAGGGCTGCCGGCCAAGATCGTCTTTCGCAAGACCGGAAAAGTCTTCAGCGAGTTCGCGTGGAACGACCGCGTCTTTCACCGACAGTTGGTTTCTGGTCCGCAACGACCGTCAGCCGAAGTTGGAACGCATCTCGACCGGACCGCTCGTCGAAGTCGTTCGGGTTCGCGCCAAGTACCTGCAAGGCGAAAGGCGCCCGAATTCGCGACCCGAGGTCATCTACGACTGGTACTATTTCCGGGATCGGCCGCTGGTGTATGTCACGGCGAGGGTGTCGCAGCAGGAGCCGTTTGAGTGGCGCGAACTGCATTTTCTCGAGCTGAATTTTCCGGGCGAAGATTTCAAGAGCTGGGCGAGCGGCGAGCCGCTTCAGCGGGGCCTTTTCACCGGTTCGCAAGATGGCATCCGCTGTTCGCGATGGGGCGCTTTGATCGACGGGGCCAATGCCATCGGGATGCTGCGTGCTGGTCGGCTTTTGTTCCACGATGGCCGCGGCCATTATGGCACTTATCTGCACGCGCGCAGCGCTCAAGCTTGGCAGCCGTGGAAAGGAACCGAGCGCGAGTATTCGGCGTGGTTGTGGATCGGCAGCCGGAAGAACCCGGAGGAGGCGATCCGCGAGGCTGACCGCGAACTACCGACAGACGCTCGCGTGATCGTGTCGGTCCAGTCACTCCATGCCCAGATCGAAGCCAGCCGACGGCGAGTCTCGAAAAAGTCGCAGCGCCCGTCGCGGCGTCCCTTCGAGTTTTCCGATTGTTGGCATGTCGCGCTAGCCTCGCAGTTGGCCGCCCAAGGGCGCTTCGCCGAAGCGGCGGCCATCCTTCGTGGGCGCATGCCGGAAAGCTGGACGGCGGTGACGGCGGGGCAGTTGAACCTGTTGCTCGAGCACACGGGCGACGGCATGCGCGTCCAAAGCCTGTTCGACAGCGGCCGCCAGCGGGAATTGGCTGCATCGGAACCGACACCGCTCTTTTCGTTGACCTTTCGACGGCCGTTGCCTGAGGCCCGTACCCGTGACAAAACACAACCGTCGCCCGGCCGAACAGGCGGAAGCCCGCCGCCCGGGCAGACAGAACAGCTTGACGAGATCCAATTGGTCGCCGATGCGGGCTGGCAGCGTGTGACCGTCCAACGCGCTGATCGCAACGGAGCCGTCGAGATCCGCTGGCAGCGACCCAGGGACGCGCGACTGGCCGGTGTGGAAGTCAGGGCCCGCGTAGTCCCGGACGGAAAGGCTAACGCGATCCGATGGTCGCTCGAAGTGCGAAACCCGAGCAATCAGTGGAGCCTGTGGCAGGTCGATTTTCCTCAGTTGGCTGTCGCCGAGCTGGGGGAAGATGGCTGCGTGCTGTTTCCCCGGGGCCCGGGCGAAGTCCAGCGGGGCGTGTGGCGGCGAGCGTTCCGCTATTTCGGGACCTATCCCAGCGGCTGGACGTCGATGCAGTTTTTTGCGGCCTACGACGGGTGGGGCGAATCGGGCGTGTATTTCGGCAGCCACGATCCCGTGGCCAGCACGAAGCAGATGCTGTTGGCGAGCCGCCCGCAGGATCGGTCAATCGTGCTCGCGTTCCAGCATCCTGTCCCGGACATGGGCCGTCCGGCCAACCGGTTTACGCTCAGCGGTCGAGCTGTGTGGCAGTTGCTGCGTGGGGATTGGTTCGATGCGGCTTCGATTTATCGCGATTGGGTCCGGCGGGAAGCCCGCTGGTATCCCGAGCTGACGGCTGACGGCCGGGCCGACACGCCGTCTTGGATGAAAGAGCTGCCTGTTTGGGTTGTGGGCGGCGGGCCTCCGAAAGCGTGTGTGCCGGCTGTCAAGCAGTTTGCCCGGTTCATGGGAGTCCCCGTCGGATTCCACTGGTACAACTGGCACCAGATTCCCTTCGACAATGACTACCCGCACTACTTTCCCGCGAAGGACGGGTTCGCCGAGGGCGTGCAAGAGCTGCAGGCGGCCAATGTGTTTGTTATGCCTTATATCAACGGCCGGCTCTGGGACACCCGTGACCGAGGTCTCGACGACTTCGAGTTTACGAGCGTGGCCCGTCCGGCGGCGACCAAGAACGAAAAGGGCGAGCCGTACACAGAAACCTACGGCAGCAAAGAATCGGACGGCAGCCGTGTTCGGTTGGCAGCGATGTGCCCGTCGACCCGCTTGTGGCAGGACCGCATCGGCTCGATTGTGCAACGGCTGTTCGGCCGGTATGGCGTGAAGGGCGTTTACATCGATCAAATTGCCGCTGCCGCTCCCAAGCTTTGCTTCGACCCGCAGCACGGCCACTCGCTCGGCGGCGGGCATTGGTGGACGGCCGGCTATTGGCAGCTTCTGGAAAAGATTCGCCGGCGCAAGCCGGCCGACCGCATGCTGACGACGGAGTGCAACGCCGAGCCGTACGTCCGTTGGATGGATGGCTATCTGACCTGGCACTGGCAACACGACCGACAAGTGCCGGCCTTCCCGGCCGTGTACGGCGGAGCGATCCAGATGTTCGGCCGAGCGTATCGGGGCGGGGAAACCAAGGACCTGGCTCTGCGCATGAAGGCCGGCCAGCAACTGGTTTTCGGCGAGCAGATCGGCTGGATCAGTCCGAATGTGGTCCGAGAGAAGCAGAACGTGGCGTTCCTGAAACAGGTGGTCGGCCTGCGCTGGCGTTTTCGGAGGTACTTTTGCGCCGGACGGATGGAGCGGCCGCCGCGGCTGACGGGTGAGATTCCACGCGTGCGAGCCGACTGGCAATGGTCGGGCACGTGGTGGGTGAGCACGGACGCGGTGTTGGCCGGTGCCTGGCGACTGCCGCGCGAGGGCAAGTTAGTCCTGCTGTTCGTCAACGCCAGCGACCGGCCCGTGACGGCGACGCTCTGTTTCGACGCCTCGGCTTACGGCCTTTCATCCGAAAAACTCCGGGCCGTTCGAATCACCGCGCGCGGTTCGGCAGGCGAGCCTCAATTTGATCAGTCGGCTGCCGAATCGATTCCCGCTCGTTTCGAGCGATCGCTTTCCTTCCCGCCTCGGACCGCCTGGGCCTGGGAGATGAGCGATCGGTGACCCTGTTTGTTGGAGCGGCACACGCCGCCCCCAAGAACACAGCGAGACCGCAAAAAAGAAGTTACCCGACACACCTGTCCGCTCATAGCCCCAGTGTGCAGCGCAGAGCAGCGTCGATGGGGGCCATGTCTGGACAGCGTCCGATGGCTCTGTCGATTTCGACGTCAAGAACTGTTGCGAGATTGTCCGTCATCACAACGGAATCGGTGCGCAGTCCCATTGCTTGACCTACCGGCGATTTCTCGGCAACAGTCACGCGACTGGGATGGCCAGCGCGCCCCATGTTGCTCGTAATCATAGCAACGATTGTCAGCGCCAATCCTGTTTGGAGATTGCCAGCCTGCACGACCAGAGCCGGGCGTCGCTTGGCTGTACGCAGGTTCGAATCCGGGAACAGAACGAGGACGACTTCGCCACGGTCATATGGCATCGTAAACATCCATTTCCGGCCGATCCCAATCTTCGGAAAATGCCTGCAAGCGACGGCGGAGGTCCGCTGCTTGCGCCGCAGAGATGCCACGTTCAGCCAGATCCACAGGCTGAGACTTCAGGAACGTCACGATGACGCGACCTTCCGCATCGCTCGGAGCCGGCTCCAACAGTTCCACTTTTCCGTCCCGATAAACGCCCATAACAGACTTCAACATCGTCTCGACCTTCCACTGATAGTCCCAATCAACATTTTAGCAGAGAAGTCGCTGTCTTGTAGGCCCGCCACGCTGCGCGACCAGTGACTTGAAACTACTGACAGCGTCGGATCGGCTTCATCCCGAGACGGGCGAAGGCGAGCGACCACCAAGCGACTGCTTCAGCACGGGGAGGCGAACTGAGATTCTCGGCGGGCTCCTCGCCGCCCGCGAACGTCGCCCCCCGAGGATTCTGTTTTCAGAAGCAAACCGTTATCCCCCGCGCCAAACTCGCATCAAGTCCGGCGACCCCTGGCGGAATATCCCGTTGCTTTCCAGAACATCCTCGGTCACGTCCAGGGCTTGCTGTCGATCCAGGACGAGGATGTCTGCAATCGAGTCGTGGAAACGGATTTCCACGAATGGCCCTTGCGCGTCCCGAAGCAGCTCGACCAGAGCCTGCAAGTTTTTCACCGGTTCGCCGTTGACCGATTGGACGGTGTAGAAGTAGAGGATGGGCCGGTAACCCCGCACCGACTCGTGCGGGAGCAGCCTCGTCACAACGACTAGCTCTTCCCCCGAGCTCGGATCGCGACGATCGGTTCGGCGGCGCAGCAGGGGGCTTTCCGCTTGTTCCATCAATTCCCGGACCGCCGACATGGTCCGCCGGTGTCGAGAGTCGCTGGATGCCAAAGCCGTGGTGATTGCCGCCAGGTAATCCGCCGTCGCCTCAGAAAAGACAACCGGCCCGTAAACGAAATAGCGGGGATAGCGGCCAGCGAGGTATCCGATCAATCGCGGCCGTGTTTCCAGCGGCACGGTCAAGGTCTGCTTTTGGCCGTTGCGAAGGATCGTCAGGGAGACTTGGTTGTCTCGGACGATTTCCGTCGCGAGCTGTGTAAACGTCAGCGTCACGTCGTTTTGGAATCGGCAGCGGCCGCGGTTGTCGACCTCGTAATCGTCGATTCGGATGATCACGTCGCCTTCTTTCAGCGGCGAGTCGGGCTGCCCTCGCACCCCTCGGCACAAAACGCCAGTGACGTCCGCGGGCACTTGCAGCTTCCGCCGCAACGTCCGGTTCTCCAGGTACTGGTACGAAACGTTGAAGCTCGGTTTGCCGTCGTACCGTCCATCTTTTTTGACATCTCGCAGGAAGCGCTGAATCTCTTCGGTCGGAATCACGTAGCCGATGTCGTTCGCGCTCCGGCGGATGCTGAAGGCCAGCCCCGCGATCTCGCCGTTGACGATCGCGGGGCCGCCACTGTTGCCTGGGTTGATCGCGGCATCGATCTGAATGCGCATCCCCTGCGCTCCATAACGATATCGAGTGTACTCAATGCGGGAGACGATTCCCTCGGTGACCGACTGAGTCTCGCCGCCCGTCGGGTATCCGTATACGCGCACGGTCGACTTGATCGTCGGCGACTTCCTGGCCAGCGGCAGCGGCTCGACGTTTTGCAAACGGCCTTCCGGCTCATATTCCAACACAGCCAGATCAATGCCTGGAGCAATGTACTTGACCTTCGCCGGAACACGCTCCGATGAGTCGGCCGGCTGCAGCAGAATCTCCGTTGTGTAGAGCACCAAATGGGCCACGGTCAGCACTCGTCCGGGCTCGAGGATCACACCGGACCCAGTCACCGTACGCGGCGTTTGCCGCCGCCATGGTGAGGAAAGGTTGACAGAGCGGTTCTTCGAGTAGATTTTGACGACCGATTCAAGCTTTTCCTCGCCAGCCAACGTTTTCGCCCCGGCCGGTCCCGCGAAGAGGCCGAGCAGCAGGAAGGCCCCGAGGTAGCCACCAAGGATGAAGCGCATGGGCGTTCCTTTCTCATCGATACAGGCCCAGAGAAAAGGGGAACAAGCAGCGGTGCCCGACGGCGGAACACGCGTTTCGCCGCCGCATCGACAGCGTCGGACCGCGTGGCCCTATTTTACCGTGAAATTGACGGTGTACGTCGCGACTTTTTGGCTGAGCTGGTCTTCGACGATCAATTTCAACACGTGAGGGCCGAGCGAGATTTTCTGGGGAATTGTCAGCTCGTAGCTGTGGAAGTAGTCGCGGCGGTGGTTGCGGCAGAGGTCTTCGGTCGGCGGAAACTCGATGCGGTCCACCAGATCGCCGTTGGGGCCGGCCTTGTAAAACTCGATGGTCGACTTGAGCACCGTTCGCCACTGGCCGTCGGAGGTCAGCTCGCTCTTGAAGTTCTCGACTTCGGCATAGAGCAGCACCGGCTGGCCCGGCGTGAACTCGTCGCGTTGGAAACGTTCGTAGTTTCCATAACTGACGATCTTGTGGCAGAAATTGACGTTACGCAGCTCCAGCCGGGCGGCTTCCTGCAGGCGCTGTACGGCCGTCTTGAGCTGAGCGACGGTCTGAGTGGCTCGGTCGCCGGGATTGGGAATCCCTTCGCGGTCGAAATAATTGGCGATAGCCCAGAACATCTGTTGCCAGAATTCCTGGTCCGCGGGCTCAACCACGGGAATGGCTTCCAACGCTCGTTCCTGCTGCCCGGCGATGAAGTAGAGCATCCGCAGTTCAACGTGTTTTTGAATGAACCCCAGCAGTTCTTCAACCGATTCACCGGGCTTGGCGTTGGCGATGTCAGCTTCGGCCAGCGCGATCAGCCTCTGAAGCAATTCTCCTTGCGTCATGGGGCGGCTTTCGGTCGAAGGCGCTGTGGCAGCAGACGGCTCGTCCGGGCGCGTCGTGCGGCGAAACGGCAGCCCGATCTTCGCTTCGGAAAGACTGTGCTGAAGCTCTTGTCCCGCGCTCTGGATGGCGGTTCGCAGATTGTTCCACCCGGGCAATGGCGCGAGCAGCGAATCATTTGAGCCGTTAGCGCGGGCATCGGCTGGCGGAGCGGGCTGGGGAGCGGACTCGGTCACTGGCAGAGCGCCGGTGGCCTGGGAAGACGCCCCAAGGGCGGGGGGAGCTGGCGGCGGAGCCTGCGCGGTCCGTGACCGATCGATGATGGCACCGGCCGCCATTGAGTTGGTTTGAACCGGACCGGACTGACTGGGGCCGTTCAGCCGACGCGGGTCGCGAAACGAGGCCGCTTGCCGGGCGCTGGGGCGGTCTGAGGCCGGCGCCGATGGAACGCGA
>JAADHY010000662.1 GCA_013151585.1 Planctomycetota bacterium | reverse complement strand
TGGGCGACCTGGTGGATCGCGGGCCGCGCATTTTGGATGTGGTTTGCTTGGTGCGGAACATGGTCCATGCGGGCGTTGCGCTGTGCGTTCCCGGCAACCACGACATGAAACTGGTGCGGAAACTCAAAGGCCGAAACGTGCGAATCACCAACGGGCTGGCCGAGTCGCTGGCGGAGATTGAGTCGCTGGCTTCCGAACGACGTGAACCGCTTTGCCGCGCGATGATCGAGTTCTTCGAAGGCCTGGTGAGCCATTATGTCCTCGACGACGGCAAGTTGGTCGTGGCGCACGCAGGCATGAAAGCGTCGATGCAGGGACGCGGCTCGGCCCGCGTCCGCGACTTCGCTCTCTACGGCGAGACGACCGGTGAGACGGACCAGTACGGCCTGCCGGTCCGGCACAACTGGGCGGCTGAGTATCGCGGTTCGGCCACGGTCGTTTACGGCCACACGCCGGTGCCCGAAGCGGAGTGGTTGAACGGAACGATCAACATCGACACGGGCTGCGTTTTCGGAGGTAAGTTGACCGCGTTGCGCTATCCGGAGCGGGAGCTGGTTTCGGTCCCCGCTCGTCGGACCTATTGTCCGCCGGTCAAGCCCTTCCGGTCCGACCGGGATCGCGAGCCCGCTCTTTCGGCTCAGCATGCACACGACGACGTTTTGGACGCCGACGATGTCCTCGGCAAACGCATCATCTCGACTCGTCTGGCCCGCAACGTGACGATCCGCGAAGAGAACGCCGCCGCGGCACTGGAGGTTATGACCCGGTTTGCGGCTAATCCCAAGTGGCTCATCTATCTGCCGCCGACGATGTCACCGTGTGAAACCAGTCGTCAGGAAGAACTGCTGGAGCACCCGGCGGAGGCCTTTTCCTACTTCCGCAGCCAAGGGGTGCCGCAGGTCATTTGCGAAGAGAAGCACATGGGGAGCCGGGCCGTCGTGGTCATCTGCCGCGATCCCGAGGCCGCTCGGCAACGATTCGGTATCCGGGAAGAGGAGTCCGGGATCGTCTACACGCGGACCGGAAGGCGATTCTTCACCGATCCGAAAATGGAGCGTGCCTTGCTGGAACGGCTGCGGACGGCGATGACGGCGTGCGGGTTTTGGGAACGCTTCGAGACCGACTGGGCCTGTCTGGACTGCGAATTGATGCCGTGGTCAGCCAAAGCGCAGGAGTTGCTCCGATCGCAATACGCCGCGGTCGGCACAGCCGGAAAGGCAGCGCTGGCTCAGGTCGCCGCCGTGTTGCAGCACGCCGCAGCACGGCTGGACGGTGAAGAGCGGTCGAAGCTCGACACCTGCCTGGCCCGGTTCGCCGAACGACGAAAAAACATCGCTCGGTTCGTAGAGGCTTATCGACGGTATTGCTGGTCCGTCGAATCGCTCGACGACCTGAAACTGGCCCCCTTTCATCTCTTGGCCACCGAAGGGAAAGTGCATGTCGACCGAGACCACCTCTGGCACATGCAGACGCTGGCCGAACTCTGCCGGCACGAGAGCACGTTGCTGTCGGCGACCGAGTACCGCGTGGTCGACCTCACAGACTCGGCCAGCCAGTCGGACGGCGAACGATGGTGGTCCAAGCTAACGGGGCGCGGCGGTGAGGGCATGGTGGTCAAACCGATGCAATGGATCGTGCGCGGGAAGCGAGGACTGGTCCAGCCGGCCGTCAAGTGCCGAGGACGCGAGTATTTGCGGATCATCTATGGCCCGGATTACACGGAGCCGGAGCACTTGACGCGGTTGCGAGCCCGCCATCTGGGGCGAAAGCGTTCGCTGGCGCTGCGAGAGTTCGCTCTGGGAATCGAGGCCTTGGAGCGGTTCGTGCGCCGCGAGCCACTGCGTCGCGTCCATGAGTGCGTTTTCGGCATCCTCGCTTTGGAAAGCGAGCCCGTCGATCCTCGTCTATAAAGCGTCGATCCTCGTCTATAAAGATCGTGGCCGTTTCCAGGCTGGGAAAGCGTGCCGCTCCAGCCCTGGCGTCCGCCCACTTGGCCCCGAAGCCGAGCCCGTTGAACCCGCTGGACGGTGAGCCCTTTTCCTTTTGCCACGGAACCCAGCGTGTGAGGCTGCCCCTGGAATGCGACTTTTCGCAGCGTCACCACTGTCCCGCCGGGCTCGATGGTCGCCGAGACTGGGGCTTGCTGCAAGTCCTTTTTCAGCCACTGTTCCGGCCGCGTCGGATACGGCATTGACTTTCGGGGCGGCTCGACGCTCGTTTGATTATCGATCGCTCACGGTCACAAGCCATCGCGCGGACATGGCTGATTGCAACGTGGTGCAGACGGTGGGTAGGATAAGGGCAGTTCGCGAGGGCGTTGGAAGACTCTTCATCGATGAGCGCAGGGAGCCAAGCGATGAAAGCGAGCGCCGGCCGGCTGATCGTCTTTTGGAGCGTCTGCTCTTGGGCGTTGCAGTTACAGGCCTTCGACGCGCTGCCGGAGAACCTGGCGTCGCAGGCTGTGGTCTCCGCGACGTCGGAATACAGCGATCAGTACCTGGCTCGATTCGCTGTCGACGGAAAGATACCTGCCGCTGGGAGCAGGGCGGACCAGCGGGCGGCGTGGTGTGTACGGAGAGCCCGGTCGGGGGACACGGCTGAGTTCGTGCTCGAGTGGCGCGAGCCGGTCAGGGTCGGACAGATCATCTACTGGGGCCGCACCGCTTTCTTCACGTCGGAGTGCTGGAAAGATTACGAGGTCTACCTGGACGATGCGACCGAGCCGGCAGTCCGTGGCCAGTTACGGCTGATGCACGGCCCGCAGCCGATCGATCTGCCGCCGAGCACGGTGCGCCGCATCCGCCTGAAGTTCCTCAATTCTTATGGCGGGCCAAATCCCGGAGCCTCGGAGATTCAGGTCTTTACCAGGAAACTGAGCCGGCTGGAGCTGAGGCGGCTTGCGCGCGTCGCCACAAGTCCGTTGGCCTACATGCCCTGGGTCGAGCAGGTCGACTTCGGCCTCCTGCGTCGGTTGATCGAACGGCTGGCTGAGGAGCACGGACGCAGGTACTGTCAGCGGGCAGAGCATCTTGCACGGCTGCAGGCTCTGCAGCAGGAATGGCATAACGCCGAAGCGTCTTCGGGCCAAGAATCAGCGCGGCGTTTAGAGCAGCTTCGGCACGAGCTGGAAAGGCTGGAGCGGCAGGTCTTGCTTTGGGACGTGGACGAGCTGCTGGTGATCAAGCGGCATGAGATCAACGCGTCGCACGTTTACACATACCATTACGAAGGTTTTCTCCCCGGAGGCGGATTGTACGTCGTTTCCGTGCGCGACCCGCGGCAGCCGCCACGCCTGCTTGTTGCTTCGCCCGAGGGGCAGATTCTCGACTGCGACCTGTCCTACGACGGGCGCACGGTGTTGTTCAGTTGGCGTCGGAAGCAGGATGAGGGCTACCACTTATGGACGGTCGGGATCGACGGCAGCCGACTGCGCCAACTGACCGATGGGCCGTGGCACGATTACAACGCTTGCTGGTTGCCGGACGGCGGCATCGCATTCCTGAGCACTCGGACTCCCCAGTTCGCCTATTGCTGGCATGCGCCGGTCGGCGTGCTGTACCGCATGGAGGCCGATGGCTCGGAAGTGCGCCGGCTCTCGGGCAATTACCTCAACGACTTCACCCCCAGCGTGCTGAGGGACGGGCGTATCCTCTACACCCGCTGGGAATACGTCGATCGGCCTGCGATTCCTATCCAGAGCCTGTGGACCATCAATCCGGACGGCACGGGCCTGTCTGTTTTCTTCGGCAATCGCGTGATTTCGCCTGGCACGTTCATGCACGCCCGCTCCATCCCCGGTACCGATCTGGTTATCTGCACGATGACCGGCCACAACGGGCCAACCCGCGGCGCTATCGGCATGATCGATCGCGGCAAAGGCGACAACGCCCAGGCAGCCATCACAAATCTGACCCCCGACGTGCCTGTCCCCAAAGTCCACGAGGGCAATGGCAACACGAGCGGGACGAAACAATACAGTTGTCCCTATCCGCTGGACCGACAGCGGTTCCTGGTCTCGATCCGGGGGCCGGTGCTGGTGCGCACGCTGGACGGTACATGCCAGTCCGTGGCCCTCGACGCGCCCGACGACGGCATGCAGTACTTCTACGCGCAGCCGGTCCGGCCGCGTCGTCGACCGCCGGTCATCCCCTCTTCGCTTCCGGCCGAGCCTGAGCCGTACGCCACTCTCGTACTCCAGGACATCTACATCGGGCTGGAACCGTACGTGAAACGCGGTGAAGTGACCCATCTGCGAATCGTGCGGGAACTGCAAAAGCCGGTGCGCATCGATCCACGTTACCGGGCCTTCGGGTTCCAGTTCCCGGTTATCTCCTGCGGAGCCACCTACGCGGCCAAAGAAGTGATCGGGGAAGTGCCCATCGGCCCGGACGGTTTCGCCTGTTTCCGCGTACCGGCTGGCGTGCCGATCTACTTCCAGGCCGTGGACGCTCAAGGTCGAGCGGTGCAGCGCATGCGTAGCTTCACTCACCTGATGGCCGGCGAAGTGCAAAGCTGCGTCGGATGCCACGAACCACGTAATCAGACCTCACGCCCAAAACCGCCTTTGCTCAATTACCAGAAACCCATTGAACCGGAGCCGCCGGAATGGGGGAGGGGCGGATTCGACTACGCACGCATCGTCCAACCGATCTGGGACAGGCACTGCGTGAAGTGCCACAATGCACGCGAGCCCGCCGGCAACATTGATCTGAGCGGCGATTTGACGGACTTTTTCAACGTCTCGTACGACGTCTTGGCACGGGAGCAGCAAGGCCCACGCGGAACACGCTGGGTCAACTGGATCCCTACCTATAACGGTCAGGAACAGAATATCCTTCAGATTCGACCCAAGACCTGGGGCTCACCTCGCAGCCGGTTGGCTGAGGTCATTCTCAGTGGCCACCCGGACAAGAGCGGCCAGCAGCGCATTGAGCTGAGCGACTTGGAACAGCGGCGCATCTTCGCTTGGATCGACCTGAACGTGCCTTATTACGGCACGAGCGAAACGGCGTACCCGGACCGGCCGGGCTGTCGGCGGCTGTACCCGCCGGAGCTGGACCGTGTGCTGGCCGACGTGGCCGAACGACGCTGTAGCAAATGCCACACCCAGGTACCGCGCCGCGTGTGGACGCGTATTACCAACCCCGAACTAAACGCCTTCCTCTTGGCCCCACTTGCCAAATCAGCCGGCGGGACCGAACGATGCGAAACGGCTGTCTTCCCCTCGCGCGACGATCCGGACTATCAAGCCATCCTGGCTACCTTCCAACCGATTCTCGAAACTCTGGCCAAGCGCCCGCGCATGGACATGCCCGGCGCCGTCGCTTGCCAAGAAGTTGACCGCTCATGTAAGTAACGTCCGACCAGTTCGCCAGACGAAGCTGAAAGTTGCGATATGAGCCGCAGGAGAGCCGTACCTGCGGAGTTGGCATGCAGCGGTGAGGAAGGCAGGTTGTCCGGCCTCTCAGCCGCCGAGCCGGACGGGCGGATTTCCGGCATCCGTCCCATCGGTGGATGGTTTTACCTCAAAGAGGATTGCCTGAACCGCTCATGCGATGTCAGCAAAGGTTGCGACAACGGCTACAACGCACGTCCGCCAATGGACTCGTACGCTGCCTGGTCCGGCCTATGAGGCTCTTTTCGTGGGCCTTTCTCGCACCAATCGATCAGTCGTACTCGGGTACGCTCGGCCGCGCACCCGCTATCCTGTTTCGGCTGCAGCCACACTGAGCCACAGTGTCTGTCGCTCTCGTCTGATCGTCGCCTATCCGACTCCTTGTGCCTTCTTGCCCCGCCGACATTGTCCGGGGCCCCTGCTACCACGGGGGCCTTAGATCTTGGCGAAGAAGCGGCTTCCAGGACCGCGGGCCAGCGGACCTAGCTGCTGGCTCACAGTGAGCTCAAACCGGCCCAAAACTGGTTCGAAGCAGTGAGAGTCAATGCCACATTGTTGAGGGAGAAAACCCCTCGCACCAAGCCCGCGAGCCAGACGGACAAATCTGTTCCCGCAAAGAGATTGAGACCGATTGCGAGACAACGAGCGGGAAAGAAATTGAAGAGGCGCCGGCGGGATTCGAACCCGCGATGGCGGATTTGCAATCCGCTGCCTTAGGCCGCTTGGCTACGGCGCCGGTCAGTTCCTCACTAAGAACGCGGTAGGGACAATCTTCGCCTCGGCGACGGAGCGTCACCCCTCCGACCAGGGCCTACGAGATCTTCTTTTGCGGTGACCTGTCCCTTCACATCGGCAAAGCCTCGAGCCGATCTGTAGACCTTCTGATCGAATCCTAGTGGGCCTCGCGGATCCGGTCAAGCGTCTTTTGCGCCGGCTGAAATACGCCGCCTGAAAGACGAAGGGCTCGTTGGGCGTCCTGGGCGAGTCGGTCGGTGTGTCGGTGGGCGTTTTGCGCGACGTCCCTGGGGCTCCGTCGCGCCGAACGGGCGAAGGGTTCACTCCACTCGAATGGGACCGCCGGCGACGGGGGCAGCTCGATTGGTGGCTGAGGCTTGTGCCAGCCGGGCCGCTCCGTCGTAGCCTGTTCCGTTCACGCGAGGTGGTAATCGGTTTGTTGAGCCGCTAGCATTGCCGAACGCCTTAGTGACTGATATTCGGGGCCTTTCCGGAGACTGAGGAGCCACTTCCTTGCCGGGGAGGTCGAGCGGCTTCGGGTTCTGGCGAGGATCCGCGCGTTGGCCCC
>JAADHY010000219.1 GCA_013151585.1 Planctomycetota bacterium | reverse complement strand
TCGGCCTGTTTCGCTATAAGGACGGAAAAGTGGCTAGCTTGCACACTAGTTGGACCCAGTGGAAGAACCTTTTCTCATTCGAGGTCTTTGGCCGTACCGGTTCGATAACGATTGAGGGCCTAGGGGGAAGCTACGGAACAGAACGGCTCATAACAGCGATCCGGGCCTCATGCGGAGGGCCACCCAGGATGGAAGAGCAGCACTATCCGGGACCAGACGATTCGTGGAAACTCGAGTGGGACGAATTTGTTCGTGCCATCCACGACGGGAGATCGTACTGGGGAACTCCTGAGGACGGAGTGAGGGCCATGGCCATGATCGACGCGTTGTACCGGTCGGCTCGCATGGGTTCTGTGGTTCGACTTGATGATCCTTGTGTTGTTGCGGAGCCGTAAGCAGAAGCGGCCGCTCACCCAGATTTCGGCCAGGAGTCCACAACTCAACTAAACTGACGAGTGCGGACCACGGGGAAACATGAATCGTAGAGTGGTTATAACTGGAGTGGCTGGGTTTATTGGGAGCAATCTCGCAGACTGTCTTCTGGGGCGAGGGTACGAGATTGTCGGCGTCGACGATCTGAGCCAAGGAGTCCGGGAGCAGGTTCCCGAGGGGGTCGTCTTTCACGAATTGGATGTCTGCTCACCCTCGTTCGCCGATGTCCTGTGCCCGGGCGACGTCATCTTCCATTTAGCCGCGAAAAACTGCATCAGCGACTGTCAGCAGGAGCCCGTCGCCACCGCGACAACGAACGTTGTCGGGACCGTCAACGTTCTGGAGTCGGCGCGGCGGATTGGGGCGCGGAAAGTGGTCTACGCAGAGTCCTCGGCTCTTTACGAAGGCGTCGACCGTTTTCCAACACCGGAAGATGAGCTACGTCCCGAAAGCTTCTACGCTCTCAGCAAGTATGCAGCCATGGTGTTCGCAGACGGCTTTCGCCGGTTCCATCAGATGTCGCTGACAGCGCTGCGCTACTTTTGCGTCTACGGCCCGCGGCAGGACTATCGCCGGACCGTGCCGCCGGTCATGAGCGCGTTTATCATCAAGCTGCTGCGAGGCGAACGGCCCGTGATCTATGGAACGGGCGAGAAGAGACGCGACTTCGTCCATGTCGACGACGTAAATCGGTTCCACTTGAAGTGCATCGAGGATCCGCAGACGGACGGACGGACGTTTAATTTGGGTTCTGGCAGGAACTACTCCGTCAACGAGGTGCTGGAAATCATTCAGCGAATTCTGGACGTGCGCATCTCACCGGAATATCGTCCGGACTTGCCAGGCGAAGCGCAGCAAACCCTGGCGGATATTTCGCGAGCCCGTTCCATCGGCTGGCGGCCACAAGTCTCGATTGAAGATGGACTGCGCGGGATGGTCGACTATTATCGGGAAACTCGCATCCCGTGGAAGTTGGCGTAGAGCAAGCGTCTTCGCTTGCTCCATGACCTACAAGGCCCTCGGGGGCCACAAATGTCAAATCGGGCACGCATCACGACGCGCCAAAACGGCATGATGAGAGCGCTGCTGCTAGCCGCTGGCCGAAGCACGCGTATCGCATCCGTCACAGGAGGACGCCCCAAGCCCCTTCTGGAGATCGACGGTGGGACGGTTCTGGAGCGAAACCTACGCTGGCTGGCCAGCTCTGGAATCCGCGAGATTTGGATCAATTTGCATTACCGGCCGGAGGAGATTCAGCGCACGATCGGTGACGGGGGCCAATATGGGGTGACCGTCCGATATTCGTTCGAGCCGGAATTGCTCGGGACGGCCGGCGCCGTGCGCAAGCTGCAAGAGGTGTGGAATGACACGTTCTTCGTCGTTTACGGCGACAATCTCGTGCGGTTTGATCTTGCGGGCCTGCTGGCCGCTCACCGGCATCAGGGCGCCTTGGCGACCATCGCTTTGTTTGACCGAAGCCGGCACGTTCACACCGGGATCGCGGGTGGACGGGTCAAACTGAACGACGATGGACGGATCGTCGAGTTCCAGGAAGGTGCCGGTGACGGGTACTCGACGCTGGTGAATGCTGGAGTGTATGCGCTGGAACCGCAGGTCGTCTCGGCGATCCCGAGCGAGGGGCCGTCGGACTTCGGCCGGGACGTGTTCCCCAGATTGCTGCAAGAAAAGCAAGAACTCTTTGGCCACTTGATCGACGGCTATTGCTTGGGGCTGGACACGCCGGAAAGCTATCAAAGGGCGATGAACTTGATCCGAAAGAAAGAGGTGGACCTAGCATGATCATTTCTCGCACTCCCTTTCGAATCACACTCGGGGGCGGAGGCACCGACTTGCCCTCCTACTACGAGAACTACGGCGGCTTCATCTTTGCCATGGGTATCGACAAGTACATGTACGTCATGGTCAATCCGCCCACAGTGGATCGCAAGATCCGATTGCAGTACAGCCGAAGCGAGATCGTCGATCATGTCTGCAAAATTAAGCACGAATTGGCGCGGGAGGCGCTCCGTCTGCACGGCATCGAAGACAAGATGGAAATCTCGTCGATGGCCGATCTGCCGGCCGGCGCCGGCCTGGGCTCCTCGAGCTGCTACCTAGTGGGCCTGCTGAACTGCCTGCACCATTACCGGCGCGATTACGTCACGCTTAGCGAATTGGCGGAAGAGGCTTGCCATATCGAGTTGAATATCCTGCGCAAAGGGATTGGCAAGCAGGACCAATACATGGCCGTCTACGGTGGTTTGACGGTATTGGAGATCGACCGGGACGGACGTGTCGAGGTCGAGTCGGTGGACCTAGGCCTCAGTTCGCTGGCGACGCTGGTCTCCAACACGCACATGTACTACACCGGCGTCCAACGAGATGCCCCGGATGTGCTGGCCAACCAGGACCGGGCGGCCCGTTCGAACAAGTCGGACGATGAGAAGCGGGTCGTCGATAGCCTTCATCGTATCAAGGAGCTGGGCTACCGCTCGCTGGAGGCGATCAAGGCGGAGAACTACGACGCTTGGGGACAGATGTTGGATGAGCATTGGCAAAACAAGAAGAAGCTTTCGAAGAAGGTGAGCCTCCCCGGCATCGACGAGCTATACGAGCATGTCAAGAGTGAGTACGGCGTGCTCGGCGGCAAGATCGTGGGTGCCGGTGGCGGGGGATTCTTCCTGCTGTACTGTCCGGAGCGGCACAAGCGGCTCGAGCAATTCATGGCCTCCCGGGGGATGCCCCGCATGCACTACACGGTGGAACTCGAAGGTTCGAAAGTCGTGGCGAATGTGGGGAGCACCAAGTCCGGCCTCTATCACCGCCGCGTGGCGAACGGCCATCACATCGACGTTCTGTCCAGGAGGGCGGGCGATGGAAAGCCGAAGCCAGCAACGTGCGGGGGGGAGGCGGTGCGGCCTGTGACGGCCGCGCCTTCCGCAAAGTAGCAGCGGTTTGGCTCTTGCCATTCTCTTTCGGGGCTGTGTTTCGCCGGAGACTGCTTTTTCGACCGAAGATCATGAAGCGTCCCAACGGCGCTTGTGCCGTGTTCCTCGATCGCGACGGAGTGATCAACGAAGTCATCTTTCGCAACGGCAAGCCGGCTTCGCCGCGCTCGATGGACGAGTTTCGGTTGGTCGACGGCATTCGCGCGGAGCTCGACCGGCTGCGTGCCGCCGGCCTGCGTCTGTTCGTCGTCACGAACCAGCCGGATGTGGCCCGAGGCCTGCTCGCCCCCGACATCCTCGATGCCATGACAGAACGGATACTGGCTGAGCTGCCGGTCGAGCGGGTCCTGGTGTGCCCCCATGACAATGCCGACGGTTGCCCATGTCGCAAGCCGCAGCCCGGAATGCTCCTCGAGGTGGCGCGATGCGAAGGTGTTTTGTTGACGCAGTCGTACTTGATCGGTGACTCGTGGAAGGACATCGAGGCCGCGCGGAATGCGCGTTGCCGAGGAATCCTTCTGCGGCGGGAATACAACCGCCAGGTGCGATGTTCGCTCTCGGTGGACACTTTGCAGGAAGCGGTGGATTTGATCCTGAGAGGGGAATCATGAGCACGGTCGATTATGTGCAAAGCTACCTGGACGAAGTCCAGCAGGTGGCTCGAGAGATTCACAAAGAAAAAGTCGCAGCCCTGATCGATGCACTGGTTGCGCTGCGCGAGCGAGGCGGCCGGCTCTTCTTCGTGGGTGTGGGGGGCAGTGCCGGCAGCGCCACTCATGCCGTGAACGATTTCAGAAAAATCGCCGGCATCGAAGCATACACGCCTACCGACAACGTGTCGGAGCTGACCGCGCGCATCAACGATGACGGCTGGGAAGGCTGCTTCGCCGCGTGGCTCCATGGCAGCCGGCTGACGGAGCGTGACGCCCTGTTCGTCCTTTCGGTCGGTGGCGGGAACGAAGAAAAGCAGATCAGCACGAACATCGTCGAGGCGATCAAGTACGCCCGCTCGGTTGGGGCCAAGGTGTTCGGCATTGTGGGCCGCGACGGGGGCTACACGGCCAAGACGGCCGACGTGGCGGTCGTGGTCCCAACGGTCAACTCAGCCACCGTCACGCCCCACACTGAGGAATTCCACGGCGTCTTGTGGCACTTGATCGTCTCCCACCCGGCGCTAAAGGCACACGAAATGAAATGGGAGACGTTGGCTGCGCCGTAGAAAGTCCTGAGCGATGCGGTGCCGCGCTTTCCGGCGCGAGCTGTTTCTCATCGGGCCCGAACATCCAGCAGTCAAACGTCGAATATCGGCGATGCCGAGGCCGCATCACGAGCTCGGCAGTGCACGACCGTTCGCGAAATGAGGGAAGGAGATAGACCGTACGATGCAAACGCCCACAAAAAGGCACACGGTCATTCTTGTGGCGGGACACGCCCGCTCTGGCACGACGTGGCTGGGAAAGATCTTTGATAGTCATCCGAGAACTTTGTACAGGCACGAGCCGGAACATGAAGTGAAAATGGCCGATGTGCCGGCCTGGGTGTTTGACATCCAAGCAGCCCAGTATCAAGGAGCATTGTGTCAGTATGTGAGAAACCTGCCAGAGGTGCGCATCTGGAATGTGGCAGGCATCCCGCCGGTCTTTCGCAAGGAATGGGAAAGCTATGGTGCGTACCAACAGCGAAGGGCAATGGTTTACGCGGCCCGATTCATCAAACGCCTTTACAGGAAATTTGAGATTCGGGAAAGGACCGAGGCGGCGCGCGCTGGCGAGGCGCCGATCGTATGGAAATCGATCACGATGCTCGGAAGGCTAAATGTCGTTGTGAGGTCGACCGTTGGAATCCGGGTCGTACACCTCATTAGGCACCCGTGTGGTGTTCTGGCGTCCCGATTGCGTGGCGGGAATCTGGGTAAATTGCGAAGACTTGAAGATACAGTCTGGATTAGACAGGGGACGCGAGAGCTTTTCGAGAGCTGCGAGGCATCGCTCTTAGAAGGATTGGAGGTTACGGCCGCCGAGATCATCGGGCTGCCGATTGAGGATGTTTTCGTGTTGCGGTGGGCTCTGCTTAATGCCAAGGCAATGAACGACATTGAGGCGATTCCAGGCTGTATGACGGTGCGTTATGAAGACCTTTGTGCGGACCCCGTCGGTATGACACGCCGACTGTTCGATGCTACGGGGCTAACTTGGCACCGCCAAACCGAAGAGTTTCTACGCAAGAGCATTTCCAAACACAGCCGCTGGTATTACGGCGTTTTCAAGGATCCGAAACGAGGCGCTTTCGGATGGCGGGAAGAGCTCAGCGTTGGTTTGCAGGAGCGGGTGGAGGTTCTCGTGGGCAGAAGTCTGCCCGGGAGGCTGTATTACAACCCGGCGGCGCTCCGGCCGAATGACTGTACGGAACGCTAGGTACGGCGGTCTCAGAAAGAGCGCCGCTCGGGCTCGTTTGAAGCCGGCAGCCGCTTTTGGCACTCTGCCTTTTCATATGGACCGGCTTTTGGCGGTGTCTCAGGGTGCGTTTTGGGCAGAATATTCTGGCTATCCGTCCAGCAAGTGCCTATCGCTCGCAGCTGGGATCGGCCAGCGGTCACGGCTCAGGCGAAAAGGAATTGACTGTCACACCCGACAAAAAATCCGAAGCTGAGCATGTCCAAGGTCTTGCAACATCTACGTCAGCAGTGTTGAGCCCGTTTCTGGCTGCTGATCTGGCCGCTGACGCCTCGTTCCTTGATCCGGGACGGGAGGATTATTCTCTAGCTCTTTTCCGGAGGACCGCGATGAAAGCGATTGACGATCTCAATGTGAGAATCTTTGCCGACGGTGCGGAGCTGGCGGGGATGCTGGAGCTGTATCGGAATCCGCTGATCAAGGGATTCACCACGAACCCGACGCTGATGCGGGCGGCGGGTGTGGCAGACTATCGGGAGTTCGCTCACGAGGTTCTCGCGGCCATTCCCGATCGGCCCATCTCGTTCGAAGTTTTTGCCGATGAGTTCGACGAGATGAAACGCCAGGCTTTGGAACTGGCAAGCTGGGGGCAGAATGTTTACGTCAAGATTCCCGTCACAAACACGCAGGGGCAGCCGGCCTACGACTTGGTCCGCGAGCTGTCCGCTGAAGGTGTGAAGGTGAATGTGACAGCAGTGTTCACGCTGGAGCAAGTGCGGGAGGCTAGCTCTAGTCTCGCCGGCGGCCCAGGCGGATACGTCTCGGTCTTTGCCGGCCGCATTGCGGATACGGGACGGGATCCCGTACCGGTGATGGCCGCGGCCGTGGAGCTGCTCCGGCCCTACCCGCAACTGGAACTCATTTGGGCCAGCCCCAGGGA
>JAADHY010000263.1 GCA_013151585.1 Planctomycetota bacterium | reverse complement strand
ATCGGTCTCGAGAATGTGGATGCAGTGCGTGACGCCGGAGCAACGCGAATCGCCGTCTCGGCCGCCATTTGTCGCGCCGAACACCCGCGCGACGCCGCTCGTGAACTGCTGGAGCGGCTGCAGCGCCCGGGAACACGTCCGACTCACCGAGCTTCTGACATCTGAAACTCGGCCCATTGGCCCGTTTCGAGGTACTCGTGGATGGCCGCCGCGGCCTTGCGCCCGGCCCCCATCGCCAAGATCACCGTGGCCGCTCCCGTCACAATGTCGCCGCCGGCGAAGACGCCCCGCTTCGAGGTTCGCATTGTTTCGGGGTCGACCGCGATGTACCCCCAACGGTTCGTTTTCAAGTCGGGTGTTGTCAATTGGACCAGCGGGTTCGCCCCGGTTCCCAAAGCGACAATCGCCACCTGCAGCGGGATATCAAACTCCGAGCCTTCAATGGGGATCGGCCGACGGCGTCCGGAATCATCCGGCTCGCCCAACTTCATCCGGATGCATCGCGCGGCTCGCAAGTAGCCATTCTCGTCACCCAGAAACTCAACCGGAACGGCCAGCGTGTGAAACTCGATGCCCTCTTCTTTCGCGTGATGAATCTCTTCAATTCGGGCGGGCATCTCTTTTTCCGTGCGTCGGTAAAGGATCATCGCTCTTCGGGCCCCCAACCGCAATGCCGTGCGCACGGCATCCATGGCCGTGTTGCCGCCTCCGATCACCGCGACGTCTTTGTCTCGACAATCGAAGATCGGCTCGTCATATTCCGGAAACCGATCCGCCCGCATCAAGTTGACCCGGGTCAAAAACTCGTTGGCCGAATAAACGCCCGCCAGATGCTCGCCTGGGATGCCCATGAACTTCGGCAAACCGGCGCCGGTTGCAATGAACACGGCGCCATAGCCTTCCTCATTAAGCAACTCATCAATCGTAACCGTCTGGCCGACGACCGTATCGACCTCGAAACACACCCCCATGCGCCGGAGGTTGTCGACCTCTTGCCGCACGATCTTCTTAGGCAGTCGGAACTCCGGGATGCCGTACATCAGCACGCCGCCCGGCTCGTGCAGTGCTTCGAAGACCGTCACATCGTGACCGCGTTGGACCAGATCGCCGGCTGCCGTCAAGCCGGCCGGTCCGCTGCCAACGATCGCCACGCGCTTGCCGGTCGGCGTGGCCCGCTGGTACCGGTCCAGCAAGCCATGCTCCCGTTCGTAGTCTGCGATGAACCGTTCCAAGTATCCGATCGCGAGCGAATCGTGTCGTTTGGCCAAGACACATTGCTCTTCGCACTGATCTTCTTGCGGGCAGACACGTCCCGTAATGGCCGGCAAGACATTGTCTTCGCGCATCTTGGCGGCCGCCTCTTCGAACCGCCCTTCGACAATCAGTTCGATGAACTCCTTGACCTGGACGCCCACCGGACAGCCATCGACGCATTTGGGCTTCGCACACTGCAGACACCGCAGCGCTTCGCGACGGGCCACATCCAAAGGCAGCCCCAAATTCACCTCTTCAAAGTTGCGGCGGCGCGCTTCCGGCGGCTGTTCCGGCATCTTCTGCCGGGGAATTTTCATTCGCTCTTTCGGCGTCAGTTTCTCCATTGAGTTTCGCTCCTGCGAATCATTCCGTCTTCTGAGTGGCCGCGAGACGTTCGCATTGCTCTTCCAGCTTGCAAACGTGCTGGACCAGCTCCAAGTCCGGCTGCGGATTCTGTTCGAACCGGCGAAGAGCTTCTTGCTCCTGAGGCCGATACATGGCATTGCGTTTGGCCAGCACTTCGAAGTCGACCAGATGCGCGTCAAACTCCGGACCATCGACGCACGCAAACTTCGCCTCGTTGCCGACCAGAACACGGCAGCCGCCGCACATGCCCGTCCCGTCGACCATGATCGAGTTCAAACTGACAACGGTGCGGACTTGAAATGGCCGCGTTGTTTCCGCCACAGCCGCCATCATCGGAATCGGCCCGATGGCCAAGACAAAATCGATCTGCTCGCCCTGTTCCAACCGTTCCCGCAGCGGATCGGTGACAAGCCCCTGCCGCCCATAGCTGCCGTCATCGGTCGTGACGATCAACTCGTCGCTCACCGCTTGCATCTCGTCTTCCAGGATCACGAGTTCCTTGGTCCGAGCCCCGATGATCGATACGACGCGATTGCCGGCCTCTTTCATGGCCCGAGCGGTCGGGTATGCGATGGCCGTTCCCACTCCGCCCCCAATCACAACTACCGTTCCGTAACGTTGGACCTCCGACGGACGTCCTAAGGGCCCCACCACGTCCAGGATTGCGTCGCCGGCTCCCAGCGAGTTCATCAGCTTCGTCGTTTTGCCCACGCCTTGAACGATTAGCGTAATTGTGCCGGTCTGGGCGTCGCCTTCGGCAATCGTCAGCGGAATCCGTTCTCCTCGCTCATGAATGCGCACGATGACGAACTGTCCCGGCTTTTGCTTTCTTGCGATGCGTGGAGCGCGGATGCAGAAACGCTTGACATCCGGTCCGAGCCAATCGGCCGCGACAATCGGAAACATGATGCACCTCGGCCCAAAAAAGTCTCTCGGCGCCCCCGATCTCGGGGCCCCACTTTCTTCCAAATCGCTTCCGTCGCACAGCGCCTGCCTCAGCCGCCTGCTAGCCGCAAAAACTAGGGGCTCGGACGATTCTTGTCAATCGGTCGCCGGTGCGGAAGTTTCGACGCCGAGAGGCGGTGCAGAAGCGAACAAGTGCGGCCAATGGCCCTACAGAGAATCACGCGGTCCGCGCGATCAATTCCGTGACGGATCAAGACGGAATCGGCATCGGTCGTCAAGCAACGTTGTCAGAAAACCTCGCGCCTCCTCCGCCAACCGATCCGCTCCGGCCCGTCGCAAGCGCCGGACGGAGGCCCGCAGCCGCGCGATCGCCCGCCCGATCGCTCCACTCTCAGCGGCCAACAGCCCCAAGTGCATCAGATCGAGACCGGCACCTCGGTTGTCGCCCAGCCGACGGTGCAATCGATAAGCCCGGCGAAAGCACCGCTCGGCAGATTCCTTTTGACCGATCAGGCGATAAAGGACCCCCAGGTTCCCCCAGTCCGCGGCTTGCCCTTCCAGACGGCCAGCCAAAGTCTCCAACAGCAGGGACCGGTAGAGCAGTTGCTCCGCCAGCTCGTAGTCCCCAGCCAGAATCGCGTCGCACGCCCGGCCGGCCAAGTCGCAAGCGACCGACTCCGGCTCCTCGTCCCGACCAGCCGCCGCTCGAATCGCTTGCTGTTGGAACGACCGCGCCGCTTCTACGTCACCCACCGCCCGAGAGACGACGGCCAGATTGTGACAAACCGCCGACCAAGCGTCTTCGCTCCGCCGCTCCCACGCTTGGCTCAGCAGCGTTCGAAACTCCGCAATCGCGGCGTCGTAGTCTTCAATGGAGCAAAGAAAGCAGCCGTATTCATTGCGGGCGGTTCCGGTCGGGTCCTTTCGCGACGCCCACTGGTAGATTGCTCGGCATTGGCGCGTTTGGCCCACGGCAGCCAAGTCTCGGGCGAACTGGAGCAGGCGAAAAACCTCCGGCGAAATGGCGGGAGCTGATTCGCAAGAGGAAGGCATTGGTGAGGGGGCGGGTGAAGCGGACAAAGACACGACGGCTCGCTCCTGTTCTCGTTAGCTCTGTTTGGGCGAAAACAATTCCTGCCGGCGCCGACACCGGGTCGCTGCGACGGCTACAGAACAAACCAAAGAGCGAGCGTGTGGACCGATTTCTTCGAACGCCGCGAAAACGGAGGGCCTGGACAGAGCCTACCAATGTGATCGCAACGAATCTTGCCAACACGTCTTATTTTACCAATTCTTCGCATTTTGTCAATTTTAACGAGCGGCCATTGTGGAGGGAATTCGTGACTTTCCGCATTCGGCCGAGTTTTTGAGTTTCTCGTCGCAGGGGCCGGCGGTTCTAGTGCTTTGTCACGGCGAAAGCTACGGATTGGACCAGTGAGCCGACGGCGCTAGCCGCGGATGAGGCCACCCGACCCAACGCTATCGCGTACGGCTGCTCATCACCCCGCTATTGCGTTGTGACAAAGCCATAAAGGCTTCCGGCTCGATAGGGCTTTTCAAAACGGAAGGGAGTACGCTGCCACATTGGCAGGAATCGGTGTTTAAGAGACGCCTGCTGCCAGCCTCGGCAGTCGCAAGCTCATACCGCTCGATTCGCACAAGCCCATAACCCTCACGTTGACAACGACTTAGAATTTTATCTCCTGTTGGGCACACTGTTCGCAGACCGGACGGGGCGATGTTGTGTCAACGGGCGCCCGAGCGGACGGGTCGCTGGCAGCGGAGGCGATCCGCCGTGCGGGGGAGGGCGAATGCACTTGACTGACGCTCTGTCCCGTGGCAACGAGTAGAAACGACGGTTCATCGACGGTTGATCGAAGTCGACGGAGAACGAGAGGGAGACAACTTGATGGCAAAGACTGCAGTCAAGGAAAAGTCGAAGATCAAGCTGGTGCCGTTGGGCGATCGGGTCGTGGTCAAGCGAGAAGAAGCGGAGGAGACCACTTCGGGCGGGATCGTATTGCCCGACACCGCGAAAGATAAGCCGCAGCGAGGCGAAGTCATAGCCGTAGGCGATGGTCATGTGAAAGACGACGGCACGAAGGTCCCGCTGACGGTCAAAGAGGGAGACAAGATCATCTTCAGCTCGTATGCGGGCGATGAGATCACGATCGGAGACGAGGAGTATCTGCTGCTGCGTGAGAGCGACATTCTCGCCACGTACGAGTGAGGTGCTCGGATGGCCCGCCGCGGTCGAAGGGATGGCTTAATGTTTGGAGAGGCCGCTTCCGACGGCAAACGCATGGCGGCAACTGACGCGCCGGGTCAAGACTCGGGTTGGAGCGAACGCGGCGGGATGTGTGGAGTCAAGAACTATTCTTGTCGGCTGGTCAGCTAAATCAGGAGAAGGGCAGTCATGGCAAAGTTGATTGCGTTTGATCAGGACGCTCAAGACGCCATTCGCCGGGGCGTTGGCAAATTGGCTCGGGCCGTCCGAGTCACGTTGGGGCCCCGAGGACGGAACGTCATTCTTGAGAAAAGCTTCGGATCGCCAACGGTCACCAAAGACGGTGTGACCGTGGCGCGGGAGATCGAGCTGGGCGATAAGTTCGAGGACCTGGGCGCTCGCATGGTCCGCGAGGTCGCCACAAAAACCTCGGACGTGGCTGGAGATGGAACGACTACGGCGACGATCCTGGCCGAAGCCATCTATAACGAAGGCCTGAAAGCGGTCGTCTCCGGGGTCAATCCGGTCGAGATGCAGCGCGGTATTGACAAGGCGGTTAGCGACATCGTCGAGAAACTGAAGGACATGTCCACGGAATGCCGCAGCAAGAAGGCGATCGCTCAGGTCGGCACCGTGGCCTCCAACGGCGACGAAGAGATCGGGAACATCCTGGCGGAAGCCATGGACGCTGTGGGCAAGGACGGCGTGATTACGGTCGAAGAAGGAAAGAGCCTGAAGACCGACTTCGAAGTGGTCGAGGGCATGCAGTTCGACCGCGGATATCTGTCGCCATACTTCGTGACCGATCCGCAAAGCATGGAGTGCGTCCTGGAAGACGCGTACGTGCTGATCCATGAGAAGAAAATCTCGAACGTCAAGGATTTGGTGCCGGTTCTCGAAAAGGTCGTTCAGGCCGGCAAGCCGCTGTTGTTGATCGCCGAGGATGTGGAAGGCGAAGCGCTGGCGACGCTCGTCATCAACAAGCTGCGCGGCACTTTGAAGTGTTGTGCCGTCAAGGCTCCGGGTTATGGCGATCGGCGCAAGGCCATGATGCAGGACATCGCGATCATGGTCGGTGGCCAGGCGATCTTCGAGGACTTGGGCATCAAGCTTGAAAGTCTTCAGCTTTCGGACTTGGGCCGGGCCAAAAAGGTTGTCGTGGACAAGGACAACACCACGATCATCGAAGGTGCCGGCAAGACGGCCGATATCAAGGGCCGCATTGAGCAAATCCGCAAGGAGCTGGAGAAGTCGACCAGCGATTACGATCGCGAGAAGCTGGAGGAGCGGATCGCGAAACTGTCGGGCGGCGTCGCTCAGATCAACGTCGGTGCGGCCACCGAGAGCGAGATGAAAGAAAAGAAGGCTTTGGTTGAAGACGCGCTGCACGCCACGCGGGCGGCGGTCGAGGAAGGCATCGTCCCGGGCGGCGGCGTGGCGCTGCTGCGGGCGTCGCTGGCCTGCAAACCGAAAGGGCTGTCGCAAGACGAGCAGATCGGCTACAACATCGTCCTGCGAGCTTGCCGCGCTCCGCTGACGCAAATCGCCGACAACGCGGGCGCTGACGGCAGCGTGATCTGCGAGAAAGTGGCCGACATGGACGGCAACATGGGCTACAACGCAGCCACCGGCAAGTTCGAAGACCTGATGAAGGCGGGAATCATCGATCCCACGAAGGTCACTCGCACCGCGTTGCAGAACGCGGCCAGCGTCTCCACGCTCCTGCTGACCAGCGACGCGCTGATCGTGGAGAAACCGAAGAAGGAGGAGAAGAAGGGAGGTCCTCCGGAGGAGGACATGTATTGATCCATCCTTCCAGCCACGCGCGTCGCTTTCAACATAGATGAGCCGGAGGCTTTCACGGCCTCCGGCTTTTTTCTGCGCCGGACGACAACGGGTCTGGCAATTTTGACTGGCGCGGTCTGGGAAAAGTAGGTAAGATTGCTCCGGGCAGCGGAACAGTCCGCTGCGCAAGCATTCGGAGA
>JAADHY010000179.1 GCA_013151585.1 Planctomycetota bacterium | reverse complement strand
TATGCTGGTGACTGTCAGAACGCTGCCTTCTGTTGGCGTGCCTTTTCAAGGTCGATGGGAAATGATGAGCGAACCTTACCTTGTTCAGCCTGTGTCGGAGCCGGTGCGCGGACGCGCCTGTCCGCCCGGTTCGAAAAGCCTGACCAACCGGGCGATGATCGTGGCCGCACTGGCCGACGGCGCGTCCCAATTGGACAACGCTTTGGACAGCCAAGACACACAGGTGATGGTCGAAAGTTTGCGGCGTCTGGGGATCGATGTTCGCCATGATGCGTCCCAAAAGCGAGTCGCCGTTCAAGGATGCGCCGGCCGGGTCCCCGCCAAGAAGGCGGAACTTTGGCTGGAGAACAGTGGAACGAGCATTCGGTTCCTGACCGCTTTGTGTGCGCTCGGGCACGGCACCTACCATTTGGACGGCAACAAGCGTATGCGGGAACGGCCGATCGGTGACTTGATCGAGGCGCTCCGCGAGCTGGGCGTCGACGCTCGCTGCGACCTGGACAACGGCTGCCCGCCGGTGACCGTGCGATCCGAGGGGCTGCCGGGCGGCACAACGCACATCTGCGGATCGGTTTCCAGCCAGTTCCTGAGCGGTTTGCTGATGGCCGCTCCATGCGCGTCCGGCCGGTTGACGATTCGCATCCGGGGTGAGCTGGTTTCTCAACCGTACGTCGACATGACTCAGGGAGTGATGGCTCGGTTCGGCGTGACGGTCGAGCGGCCGGCTGAGGACTGCTATGTGGTTCATCCTCAGACATACAGCCCGACTGATTATCTGGTCGAACCCGACGCGTCGGCCGCCAGCTATTTCTTCGCGGCCGCGGCGATCACGGGCGGCGAGGTCCGGGTGGAAGGGCTCTCGTACCATTCGCTGCAGGGCGACATCGGGTTCGTCGAGGTGCTGGAGCAAATGGGATGTCGGGTCGACTGGGGGGCGGACTACACGACCGTCCAAGGCGGGCCACTGCACGGAATCGACGTCGATATGAACGCGATCAGCGATACGGTGCAGACGCTGGTGGCCGTGGCGCTTTTCGCTGACGGACCGACGCGCATCCGCAATGTGGCTCACATCCGGCACAAAGAAACGAACCGCATCGAGGCCGTGCTGACCGAGCTGAGCCGGCTGGGTGTCAAAGCCGAAGAGCACGAAGACGGCTTAACGGTTTATCCCGGCCCGATTCGGCCAGCCACAATCGAAACCTACGACGATCACCGCATGGCCATGAGTTTTGCGCTGATCGGACTGAAGGTCCCAGGCATCCGAATCGCCAACCCGGAATGCACGTCGAAGACCTATCCCGAATTCTTTCGCGATCTGGAAGCGTTGTGCGGGACGAGCTCATGACGGATTGGCTGCGTTCTGCCTCAACGACCGGCCCGACAGCGGCGTCGCCCCGGAATGCCCGCCAGGTGGCCTTTCGGGTTTTGCAGTCGTACCGTGTTCGGCGGGTGTTTGTCGGGCGTCTGTTGGACGAGCAGTTTGGCCGCCTGCCGTCCCCGCAGCAATCGGCGGCCGAGTGGCGTCTGGCATCCGAGTTGGCTTTCGGCATCGTGCGTCGAAAGAGCACGCTGAACGCACTGATCGAGCGACATCTGACACGGCCGCGCCATCAGGTCGAAAGTGATGCGTGGACGCTGCTGCAGATCGGTGTGTACCAGTTGGTGTTTTTTTCGTCGGTGCCGGCTCACGCTGCGGTCCACGAGACCGTTGAGCTGGCCAAGTGGCTGGGCAAATCACGATGGTCCGGCTTTATCAACGGCGTGCTGCGGGCGGTCCAGCGAGACGTGACCGACGAAACGACGAACGAGCCGGCTGCGGACGCCGTCCCCTTGAACGGTCCGGGTTTTCGACGACTGCTCCGGCCGGCTTTCCCAGACCCGCACGCCGATCCCGTCGGCTATTTCGTCGCGGCTTTCAGTTTTCCTCCCTGGCTGGCTCGACGCTGGTACGCTCGGTTCGGATCAAGCGAACTGTTTCAGTTGGGAACCTGGTTCAATACGCCACCGGCGATTTGCTTGCGTCCGAATCGTCTGAGGACAACGCGCGAAGAACTGTTGCAGCGACTCGGTTCGCGCGTGTCGCCCGAGCCGCCCGAGTTTGTCGTGTCGGAACCGGCCGATCGATCGCCGGCTCCTCCGCTAGACTCAGTGCACGACGTTCTCTGGCTGACCGAGCACGTCCGTATTCCCGACTTGCCCGGGTACGACGAGGGGCTGTTCGTCGTCCAGGATCCGACGGCGATGGAGGCGGTTCGTTTGCTGGCTCCCGAGCCCGGCCAAACGATCCTCGATTTGTGCGCCGCGCCGGGGACCAAAACGGTTCTCCTCGCCGAACAGATGCAAAATCAGGGACGCATCCTCGCGACCGACGTCGATGAACGGCGGCTGGATCGCGTCCGAGAGAACAGCCGGCGACTGGGGGTGGAGATCGTCGAAACGCGGCGAGTAGCGCCGGACGGGCATGACATCCCCGCCGGACCGTTCGACGCCGTGCTGGTTGATGTTCCTTGTTCCAACACCGGAGTGCTCGGCAAGCGGCCGGAAGCCCGCTGGAGGATTCAGCCGCGCGACTTGGAAGAGCTGGCGGCCGTGCAGCGCAAGTTGCTGGCGATTGCGCTGGCGAGGGTCCGACCGGGCGGCCGAGTCGTTTATTGTACGTGCAGCATCGAGCCGGAAGAAAACGAAAACGTGGTACAGGCCGTTCTGCGACGCGTTCCAGGTGTCCGACTGGAAACCATGCGGTTCCACCACCCCGGCCGGCCTTCGGACGGCGGTTACCAAGCCCTGCTCATCCGCGAAGATTCCACGACCTGAGGTTTGTGGACCGGCCGTTCCTTTGACCGGAGTCATCAATCAACCGTTGCGTGAATCTCGTCAGCGGATCGCAATCGGCGGATCGAAGCCGCAAACGCAGGCACAAGACCAACCGGGCTGGCAGTTTTCCGACAGGTGTTTGCATGGCGGAGCCATCCCAGATTCTTTTAGTGACGGGGACACTGGCGGAACCCTCGCTCCGCCGGATCGCTGACCAACTGAATCGAGCGGCGGGGGCCCGATTCGAAATTGCCGTGCTGGGGATTCGCGTGGCGGCGCTGATGAACACTGCTTGGGTCGCACGCCACCTGAGGGTTCCGGCGAACGTGGATCGCGTCGTGCTGCCGGGTTGGTGCCGAGGCGAGCTCGAACTGCTCGAACATCAATTCGGCGTGCCTTTCGAACGCGGTCCGAAGGATTTGCTGGACCTGCCGGAGCATTTCGGCGGGAGTCCCCGGGGGGCTCCGGACGTTTCGCAATACGACATCGAAATCCTCGCCGAAATCAACGACGCCCCATTGCTATCGCTCGATCAGCTCGGGACGCTGGCCGAGCACTACCGACGCAGCGGCGCCGACGTGATCGATTTGGGGTGCGTGCCGGGGCAGGTTTGGCGCGAGATCGGGACGGCCGTCACCTTGCTGCGGCAGCAAGGGCTGAAGGTGTCGGTCGACAGTTTCGAACGGGAAGAAGTTGAGCGGGCGGTCGAAGCAGGCGCTGAATTGGTCCTCAGTTGTAACACCCAGAACGTCCAATGGCTGAAGCGACTGGGGGTGGAAGTCGTCGTGGTCCCGGACGGGCCGCCGAGTGTCCCCGCTGCCGGAGGCGTAGCCAGCGGCGCCGTTGAGCCACGGAGCGTCAGCCGGCAGACGCCGGGCCCAGCGGCTGGTCCAGCGGAACAAACCTCGCTGTGGATCCAAAGCGTAAGGCGAACCATCGACCAGTTGAAAGCGTGCGGCGTGCCTTTCCGTATTGATCCGATTCTGGAGCCGGTTGGTTTTGGTTTCGCCGCGTCGCTGGCTCGGTATTTCGAAGTCCGGCGTCGTTGGCCTGAAGCGGAAATGCTGATGGGCGTCGGGAATCTGACCGAGCTGACGGAAGTCGACAGCGCGGGCGTCAACTGTCTGCTTGCCGCCTTTTGCCAGGAGTTGCGGATTCGCAGCGTACTGACGACCGAAGTGGCCAACTGGGCTCGTTCGTCCGTACGCGAACTGGACCTTGCCCGCCGGCTGGTCCGTTACAGCATGACCCATCGAGTGCTGCCAAAGCACGTCGACTCGCGGCTGGTGATGCTGCGCGACCCGAAGCTGCGTGAGCGGAGCGAATCGGAATTGCGCGAACTGGCAGCGCGGCTCACCGACGGTAACTTTCGCATTTTCTCTGAAGGCGGGCGACTGTTCGTCATGAACCGCGATGGCTTTTGGTCCGGACACGATCCGGAGGAACTGTTCCGCCGGATTCTGGCCGACGCGAGCAGGCCGATCGATGCCGAGCACGCGTTCTATTTGGGAACGGAGCTGACGAAGGCCGCTTTGGCCGCCCGGTTGGGCAAGCGGTATGTCCAGGACGAGCCGCTCGCTTGGGGCTTCCTTTCGCAGGACGACGCCGATACGATCGACGATCGGTGAGGAGCACGTTGAGGACCGAATAGGGAAGGCCCGACCGTTGAACTCCGCAAGTTCGAATGATCGGACGGCTGGGGATGAGCCGGCGGCCGTTGCGGATATAGGCCGCTCGTTGCCGTTGGTTGAGGAGCTGTCGCCCGCGCCGGACGTGGTGACTTGCGTGCAAGCGCTGGCCGGCGAGGCAGGGCTGCTGGTCCTGGAAAGCGTGCTGCCGCGAGATGGCGTCGGCCGCTACTCGTTCGTGACCGCTGACCCGTTCGAGTTCTTCACCGTCAGAGCGGCGCAGTACAAACTCGATCCGCTCGGGCCACTGCAACGTTGGTTGCGCGAACGGCCAATGGATACCGTCCCAGGGCTGCCGCCGTTTCAAGGCGGGGCGGCGGGGATGTTGGCCTACGAGCTGGGCGGATGTTGGGAACGGTTGCCGCAATCCCGGTACGATGAGTTCCGTTTGCCCGTGCTGGCCGTCGGCCTGTACGACTGGACGTTGGGTTGGGATCACGCGGCCGATCGGTGCTGGGTGGTGTCGCAGGGATTTCCCGAACAGAGCGAAGAGCGCCGTCGCGCCCGAGCAGCTCGCCGATTGGCTTGGCTGCGGGAACGGCTGAAGACGGCTGCGACCGCCAGCTCGAAGTCTCCGCCAGCGAACGTGGCCTCATTTCAAGGAGGCCCTACCCACGTTGACGCGATGGCCTTTTCGCGACAGCAGCTCGCGCCTCATTGGCCGGTGCCCGGCTGGCGCGACGTTTTCAGCGACTTCACCCGAGATGGGTACTTGCGCATGGTCGAGCGAGTCATGGAATACATCCGGGCGGGAGACATCTTTCAGGCCAACGTGTCTCAGCGACTCGTGACGCCGTGGCGGCGGTCGCCGTTGGAATTGTACCAGCGGCTCCGCCAATCCAATCCCGCTCCCTTCGCCGGCTACTTCGCTTGCGACGACTGGGCCGTCGTCAGTGCCTCGCCAGAGCGGTTGCTCCGGGTTCGCGGCGGCGAGGTCGAGACGCGACCGATCAAGGGAACCCGGCCACGCGGCCACGGCCCGGAAGCTGACCTTTTCACCCGCGATGAACTCCGCGAAAGCGAGAAAGACGTGGCCGAAAACGTGATGATCGTCGACCTTTTGCGTAACGATCTGTCGCGGGTTTGCCGGCCGGGCAGCATCCGCGTGCCAACCCTCTGCGCCGTCGAAACGTACCAAACGGTGCAGCATTTGGTTTCGCAGGTGCGCGGCCGCCTGCGCGACGACGCCGACGCCTGGAGCTTGTTCGAAGCGGTCTTCCCCGGCGGCTCGGTGACCGGGGCGCCGAAAATCCGAGCCATGCAGGTCATCGCCGAGCAAGAGCCGACAGTGCGAGGCCCTTACTGCGGAAGCCTTTTCTACGTCGGTTTCGACGGCTCGGTCGACAGTAACATCCTGATCCGAACGTTCGTGTGTCGACACGGATGGGCTCAATGTTCGGTCGGCGGCGGCGTCGTCGCCCAATCCGATCCGGCGGCCGAGTACGAAGAAACGCTGCACAAGGCAGAGGGAATGTTGCGAGCGCTGCGATGAGCAGCCGCTCAGCCTACGGCTTGCGGAGGTGGCCCACTTCGGCCGTCCCGTCCGGTCCCCGAAGAACGCGGAGAAGAATCAACGTTTTGAAGGAATAAACGGACTTGTGACCATTCTCATCCTCGACAATTACGACAGCTTCGTTTTCAATCTGTCCCGGTATCTGGTCGAGATGGGCTGTGACACCGACGTGGTTCGCAACGACGCGGTCACAGTGGCGGACATCGTGCGGCGGCGGCCGGCCGCGCTGGTGATCTCGCCCGGTCCGTGCACACCCCGTGAAGCCGGCGTCAGCGTCGTTGCAGTGGCCGAACTGGTCGGGCAGGCGCCGATCTTAGGTGTCTGTCTCGGACATCAAGTGATCGCCGCCGCGTTGGGGGGCCGCGTAGTGCGAGCGCCCGAACCGGTCCACGGCCGAACGTCCGCCATCCATCATCGCGGGCGACGGCTGTTCGATGGCCTGCCCAACCCGCTGCGAGCGACCCGGTATCACTCGCTCATCGTCGAAGAAGCCTCGCTGCCGGAATGCCTGACCGTGACTGCTCGCACGGCCGACGGCTTGATCATGGCGGTGGAACATCGGCAGCATCCCGTCTTCGGGATTCAGTTTCATCCCGAGTCAGTGCTGACCGAACGGGGACACCAGTTGCTGGCCAATTTCTTGCGTGAGGCTGGCATTGCTGCGGCGACCAGGCCCTTTGACCGCGACGAACGCGAACGGCCAACAACGCGAGCAGACGGGTCCGGCCGGATGAGCCCGCGTCCTATCCATCCGATTTTGACTCAGCGGACTGGCAGGTCGATTCTTTTTTACACTGGTAGCGGCCGCAAAAAACCGCTAGTTTCTCTCACTTCCCACCCAGTGCCTGCGTCCACGACGACGCAGGGTCTCGGGCGGCCAGCCCGGTTTTTTTCGCAGGGGCATGCGTTCGTTTGACTTGAGGCGGTTCCAGCGCGAGAAGCTGCTGGGAGGCCGTAGGCGAGCCGTCGCTGCGCCGTCGTTTCGGCCCCGGAGGGCGGAACGGTCGTCACAATCGTCAGAATCCGCGGGCTGCGGGTTGGCTCGCGGCGGCAACCCGCCGGTCCGGTGAAGGCATCCAACCCGCTGCGAACTCGACGCCGATAGTTAGGGAAGGCATTTGGCCGTGGCGGCCTGTGGCTTCAGACGGCGTCGGCTCCCGAGCCGTGGCGGCGGAGCCGACAGATGCTGATTTGAGAGGAACGACGTCTGGCGGCAACGCTCGACGCACGACCGGGAAGAATCGGATGCAGAATCGCAACTCGATCGACCGATTGGGAACCGCTTTCGCAGCGGGCCTGCTGGGAGTCGCTGTGTTTTCGTCGGCGGGGTTATCGTCAACCGTCGCACAGGCAGCCGTCTGGCGGACGGATTTCTCGGAAGCCTGGCAGGAGGCTCAGCAAACGGGGCGTCCTTTGCTGGTCCACTTCTACGCGGACTGGTGCGGTCCGTGCCGGCAAATGGAACGCAGTGTGTTGAACACCTCCGAGGTTTTGGCCCAGCTTCGAGACGGCTTCATCGCGGTAAAGGTCGACGCCGACGAACATCCCGAGTTGATCCGTCGTTTCGGTGTGCAGGCGTTGCCGACGGACTTGCTGATCGGGCCTAATGGCCGGATTCTGAGTCGCACGACCGGCTTCCAGGAAAAATCGGCTTACTTGACCCGTCTCAGCCGCGTTGAATCGCTCGTGGCCCAGGGACGCCGGCTGCGCATGGCAAACCAACCCAAGGCGCCGCGTTCGCTTGCGTCGGGCCAAAACGCCGAGACCCGCCCGGAATCGCCGAACCGCCGTGTCCCCGATCCCCGTCCGGCTGCGTTGCCAGAGCGGCCGATTGCTTCCGCCTCGCCCCGCCACCCGACCCAGCCGGCACCGATCGCGAAGGCGGAGCCGGAAGCGGAGCCCGCGCCGAAAAAATCATCCACTCCCGAGGTTCGTTCCGACGCCGGTTCTCCACGCACCGCTTTCGTCGGTTTGGACGGGTACAGCCCCGTAGCACTGAAGAAGTGGCGCAAATGGATTCGGGGACGGCCGGAGTTCGCGGCAGACTATCAGGGAGTCACCTTCTACATGGCCACTCGGGAAGAGTGGGAGGCGTTCCGGGAAAACCCGTCCGTTTATGCTCCGCGCATGCTCGGCTGCGATC
>JAADHY010000504.1 GCA_013151585.1 Planctomycetota bacterium | reverse complement strand
TTTCTCGCGCGTTTCTTGCATCAGCGAGGGTCCGGCCGCCCGATGGATTGCGCCGTCCACGCCGCCTCCGCCCGCCAAGCGCGAGTTGGCCGCATTGACGATGGCATCGGCTTCCTGTTTGGTGATGTCCCCTTGAACCAGTTCCACCTCACACACACCAAATCGCACCAACATCGCCGTCCCTCCGAACACCGCAGTGTTTTGTTGGGCATCTGTTCGAGCCAACTCCCCGCGAAGTCGGGGCCATCGCGTCGATCCGCCGGGCCGGCGGTCGTCGCGCGGCCGCGATTCGCTACAATGATACGGCCGCAAGATGCTGGGTGAAAGCGTGCTCTTGAGGAGAACGATGGCTGATCGAATTCGCGTGCTGCAACTGATCCCGACTTTGGACGGGTACGGAGCCGAAAAACAAATGACGCTTTTGGCCTGCGGGCTGCCTCGGGACCAGTTCGAGGTGCACGTCGCCGTGCTGACTCGGACGGGGCCGTATGAAGCCCGACTTCGTGCGGCTGGCGTGCCCGTTTGCTTCTTACACAAGCGGCTCAAGTTCGATCCGTTCGCCCTTTGGCGTTTGAAACGACTTCTGGACCGGTGGCAGCCGGACATTCTGCACACGTGGCTGTTCGCGGCCAACAGTTACGGTCGGCTCGTGGCCGGGGGGCGGGACCGACCGCGCGTGATCGTTTCGGAACGCTGCGTCGATGTCTGGAAAGCGGGCTGGCAGCGATGGCTCGACCGGCGGCTGATCGAGCGAACGCATCGGCTCGTCGCCAATTCGGCCAGCGTCGCTCGGTTCTACCGCGACCTGGGGATGCCCGAGCCGCGGCTCGTCGTGATTCGGAACGCGGTGGAAGTGCCCGACGACAGCGGTCAGCCCCTACCGGCCGCCCAACGGCAGCGGTTGCTGGCCCACTTGGGTTTTCCCCAGGATGCCAAGGTGGTCGGCTACGTCGGCCGGATCGCGCGGCAGAAACGAGTGGACGACCTGATCTGGGCGGCCGAGCTGCTCCGTCGGATCGACGACCGAGCGTGGTTCCTGATTGCCGGTGACGGCCCGGAACGCGACAAGATGCAGCGTTTTGCCGAACAGGTCGGTGTTGCCGAACGGATTCGCTTCCTCGGTCATCGCGATGACGTCCCGCAACTGCTGAGGCTGATCGACGTGTTTTGGCAGGCCAGCGACTTCGAGGGGCTGTCCAACAGCGTGATGGAGGCCATGGCGGCCGCACGGCCGGTGGTGGTGAGCGACATCGCGCCGAACCGGGAACTGGTCAGCGACGGCGAGACGGGGCTGATCGTGCCGGTCGGGGATCGTCTGGGGTTTGCCAAAGCGGCCGCCGGTTTGCTCGCTGATCCCGAACGAGCAGGCCGACTTGGCCAAGCGGCTCAGCAGCGCATGAAGGCCGATTTCAGTGTCTCACGAATGATCGACGCGCATGCGGAGTTGTACCGCGAACAGAAAACGGAGTTGACCAGGTAGCCCGACGCACCGCGCGGCGGCTCACCTGGCCGGATGCGAGATGTTCCCGCGGATTGGCAGCGGCAAGCCTTGACCTCTGGTTCAACGCCCGACCACGTTCGCCGATGGAGACCGGCAGTCCGCGATGTTCGGGGCCAGGAGGCCCGCACGAAGCACCGGCGCTGCATCTGATAACATATCCGCGCTCGCTTTCGGTGGGACCGGTTACTCGATCGCCCATTACTCGATCGTGCGAAGCCGGATGTTCTTGTATTCCACCCACATGGGTTTGCCGGCATGGATTTGCAGGGCCAGGATGCCTTCGCGGCGAGCGAGCTGAGGATGGTTGTCGACGCATTCAAGGATCAGTCGGCCGTTAAGGTAGTGCCGAATACGAGGCCCCTCCGCAATGATCACCACGTCATTCCAATCGTTCAGCCGGAAAAGCTTTTCGTAGCCTTCCTGGTCGATCAGGGTGCCTAACACTCGCTTTTTGCCGTCTGGTCCCCAGATCGCTTTTTCGCCGACGAGGCACATGCGGCCGCGCTTTCCGCCCTCTTCGTAGATGAACCCCGCAACGCTGGGCAACTTCACTTCGTTTCGGATTTCATGCTGGTAACCGCGGACGACCCAACGATTCCTGACTTTTCCGTGTGTGACGTGAGTGGATCGGTATTGAATTCCTGAATTGTTAGCCGCCGTGCAGCGGAACGAGAGCCGCAATTCGAAATCTTTCAGCACGCCGCCTTTCCAAATCAGGAACGTGTTGCCGTGAGCCGGCTTTTCGGGCGTCGTCTCCCCCCGGATCGCTCCGTTTCGCACCGACCAAAGCCGCGGGTCACCATCCCAGCCGCTCAGATCTTTGCCGTTGAAAAGGACTTTCATGTTCGCGGATTCGGGCGGTGCCGTCAGGCAAGGCTCGGCAGCCGCCGCGCCGAGCGGAACGGCAAGGACGAAAAACAATGCGAAGCACCACATGCGATCGACCATGGTCATCTCCTGCCACGAGGAACCTCAAGGACGCAGTATCGGGGCTGCAATTATGGTCGGCGGCACCAGTCTTGTGAACCTCGACGCGCGCCGCGCCGGCACGATCGCCGATCAACTGCACGACAACCGGCGCGTTTTGTCAATCCGAACAGAAAAATGTTCCGTCATTCTGAAACGTCTCAAGACCCAAACGAGTAAATGTCAGCAAGCCATCGTTGCGATCCGTGGAAAACGGAAGCGGCTGAACCGCGTGACTCTTTTGCAGAGGGATATGGTGTAAGTGCCCGTGGGGGTCAGCAGGTTAAGTTCCCTCTCGTGCCTGCAGAAGAGGGTGATCGCCGGAGAAGCCCCGGGTGAGGGCGTTCTCACCCCCAACCCTCTCCCCTGCTCCCCTTTGGCCACGTCGTGGAGGCGAGCGGGTTTCAACCGCGAGGATTTCCGTTGGTTTTCGGTTCTCGATGGCTTTGCCGATTCACCATTTGAGTTAAAGCCCAGAGCGAGGGAGGATTGTCCCACATCCTCGCAAACGCGTCTCGCCTTCCTCTATGACTCAGCTAGTCGCCTTTGGTTCGTCGTCCAACGAGCCGCGCAGAGCCATTTTCCCACGTCGGCCATTCGTGGCCAATGTCAAGTCCCCGAAGGGGTTGGTCCGGGGCGCCGATACCTGCCGCTTATTCGATCAACGTCTTCAGCTCTGCTTGCAGCTCCTCGAGCACCGGTCGCCGATTCAGTTCACCGATCAGGTTTTCCATTTCGTACGGGTCGGCGACCAGGTCGTAAAGCTCGTCCATCCCCGCCAGCTCGGTGTAATGGATGTACTTGTAGCGCCTTGTGCGGATCGCCTTGTAGCCCATCTTGAAAACGCGGGGGAACACCGTGTCTGTGTAGTATTCAATCAAGAACGACGTACGCCAATCGGCCGGATGGTCGCCGCGCAGCAACGGCACCAAGCTTCGTCCATCCATCGCCGCTGGCCGTTTCAGTCCGGCCAGTTCGAGCACGGTCGGAGCCAAGTCGATGCTCAGAGCCATCTCGTCGATCAACCGCCCGGGCTTGATCAGCGACGGATAGCGTACCAGAAGCGGAATCCGGATTCCCTCTTCGTATGCCAGTCGCCGTTCCACACTCAGTCCATGCTCCCCGTACCAATAGCCGTGGTCGCTGGTTAGGATGAACACGGTTCGGTCTAACTGACCGGTCTGTTCGAGAGTCGTCAGCAGTCGGCCGGTACTTTCGTCGACGCCGGCCAGCATACGCCAACGGTCGCGGACCGTCTCGTCTGGTGTCCCGGTCCGCCGGCTCAGCGGCGGCAATCCGTTGATCCGGCGGCGCAAAGCTGGTTTGCCTTTCAGCGTGTCAACGACGTTGAGCCGGCGCGGCACGGGAGCGTCTGCGTAAAGCTTTTCATGCCGCCTGGCCGGCAGGAATCGCGCCGCCGCGGGGTCCGACAGACTGCCATCGTCGTATTGGATAAGTTCGGGGTGCAGGGCTTTGTGAGCCAAATAAAGGCAGAAGGGCTTGTGCCGCGGCCGGCTGAGAAACGAAACGGCCAGCTCGGTCAGAGCGTCGGTCGTGTGGCCGGATATCTTCGCTCGTTTGCCGTTCACGTTCACAACCGGATCGAACGACGTGCCTTGACCTTTCAAGCCGGCCCACCAGTCAAAGCCCGGTCGAGGCGTGTCGTCATTGCCCATGTGCCATTTGCCGACGAAGGCGGTCTCGTACCCAGCCTGCTGTAACAGACGGGGAAACGTCTTTAATCGGTGGCTTTGAGCGCTGCGGTTCGTGTTGTCGACGATGCCGTGGTGGTGCGGATACTGGCCAGTGAGGAAGGAGGCCCGGCTGGGAGAGCACAACGGCGTAGTGGCGAAGGCGTTGCGGAACCTCGCTCCCTCGTGAGCTAGCCGGTCGATGTGCGTCGTGCGCACGACCGGATGGCCGGCACAACTGAGCTCGTCCCAACGCAGATCGTCCACCAACACGATCAGGAAATTGGGACGCGCAACAGTTCCCGCGCCCCGGCCGTCGCCGAAGGCGAAGCCGGGAAGGAAAAACGGACAGAGCAGCATTATCCCCGCATAAGCCCCGAACGCCTTCCAAAACCGTCGCGCAAGCCTCGGGGCGGCTCGCGCAGCATCCGTTGGAGCACCGGAAGTTGAAATCAGGTGGAACGGCATGGGCTCTCCCTCAAAATCGGATCCCTACTCGCGGCGATGAGCAACCGATATTGTCGGCCGGCTGCACCTCGTTTTGTTCGACGGGCGGAACAAGTATGGTCGCTTCCCGGCGTCCGCGGCAAGGCTCAAACGGGCCTCTTCCGGTACAAAATGGCGTCGTCTGCCAGCGACACAAACCGAGCACCAAGGGCGCTGCAAAGGCGTTCGTGAGTTGCGAGTTGCGTTTCGATTGTGGAGCAATCGGTGACACTCGCTCTCCGAACGGCCCTTCAGAGTAGGAACCGTCGTGAAGCAAGTCTGGCGTCAGTCCCGCCCGGAACGAGGTTGCCCCCTGCCCTTTCGTGCTGTGTCACAACCTGGCCGGACGGATTGTCAAGCGAATGGTGGCTGCCTGCACCGGAGCGACGCAGTCGATGCCAATGCGCGTCGGCTTGCGGCCGTCGGACAGATCTTCGTCGATCATCTCGCCGTGCACGCGGAAGGGAACTCCGCCCGCGTCGATCTCGACGGACACCGCGTCCGACCCTTCGCCGATGAGCAGTTTCTTCGAATCCGTCTGTCGCCACTTCTCGAACGTGATCAGCGCCGTGCCGAAAGTTTGTTTGGTCGTGAAGGCGACTTGGTCGACCACCGTCAAGCGGCCGCCGTCCTGCCGTGAGCAGATGAACGTTCGCTGCAATATCTTTAATCCCGAGACCGGATACGCTGCTCGGAGGTCCAACACCAGCGTGTCGGCGGCGTCGGTGAATTCGGCGCGGAGGACCTTTGCGGCGGCCGAGCGTCCGCTCCGTTGCAGCCGCCCGGCAACAACCGGCACCGGATGTCCGAAGGAATTGAGCACTTTGCTCTCGTAGCGACGCGAACTGAAAGTGCGACGCGTGTAGACTTCACTGCCGGGATCGACCAGAGGGGCATGACCTCCCACAGCTACGACGAACGAACCCACGTCGTTGTGGTTGTGATGTTCGGCGTTGTGCCCCCCTTTCATAGCGACTCCGAAAGGCGTTTTGCCCGCCGAGAGGCGACAAATCAGGACGCCGGCGACCGGAAACCAGTCCCGCAAGGCGTGACGATCTGCCCCGGATGCAGCGGAGGGGTGCCGCGACGCCGAATTCGGGAAGCCCATCAGTCCGACCGCAAATAACGGGTAGGATCGTTTCCAATCGAGCGCCAGGCCGCGCTTTTCCACTTCGCGCAATCCCAGCCCGAGCCGCCGGCTGAGCCAGCCCATGATCCAAGCCGCCGGTTCTGCTCCCACGTGGCAGTCGGCAAACGCGGGATAGACGCCGGGGGTAATCTCCATGCGGTGTCCGTACAAAGCAACGGACTTGATTTTGGGGTCAAGCTGGAGCAGGTCCAGCTTACCCTGCGTCGCCTGAAACAAGGTCTCCGCCAGCAGCACGAAGTGCCCGAAACCGTAATTCCAGTAGCCAATGCCCTCGGAGCAGTAGCCGTCCGGCGTGAAGCCGCTCAGAAAGTTCCGAATCGCCTTTTCGGCCGCGGCCACGAAAAAGGCTCGTCGCTCGGTCGACTCGATGGTTGCCAGTGCCGCGCCGGTCGTCCCAGCCAAGCAAACGGCATTCCAATTGTTCGTGCCGGTCAGCCACCATAAGCGAGGCTGGCCGGTCCGCACAGCGTGTTCGAGCGGTCGAAACGTACGCCGTTCCAGCTCGCTGGAGACAAGCGTCCGTACGTCTTGGCTGAGCCGATCGCCCAACCACGACAGCACTGTCGCCAACTCCCACGACAGCCCCGCCACCTGCAAATCAATTTCATTGACCTCGCCGCGGAAGTTTCGCAGCCGCCTGTCGTGCGCGGGCATCACCCACGTCTTTTCGGAACACACAGCACGAAGGGCCTCCTCAATCGCCGGGAGGAACCGTCCGCGATTCTCAAGGCATTCGGCCATCACAAGCACTGAGACGCGGCGATGTCGAGCCGCCATCACGCGCTGACAGCGCGATCGGTTTCCCGTGCGAGAAAAGTCCAGATACAGCTCGTCGGTCAACTCCGGGATCGGTTCCTTCAGCAACCGTTCGGCTTCGCGGATTGCGCGGCGGAAAGCCGGGCGATGGCTCAGTGAGCTCCAAGCCTCTCGATCCGAAATGGGCCGCCCGA
>JAADHY010000166.1 GCA_013151585.1 Planctomycetota bacterium | reverse complement strand
CCTCTAACCTCCAACTCGTCTGGAGACGCAACCCATGAGGCAACGGCAAGCAGCGGCGTGGGTGATGATAGCGGTCGGTCTTGTGCTGGCGGCGGGCAGTGAGGGACGCGCAGCATCCGAAATCGACCTGAGCGGTCTGTGGTATTTCACCACCGATCCGGGTGACCTTGGCGTGCCGCAGAAGTGGTACACGATCGACTTGCCGATGAAAATCCGACTGCCCGGTTCGATGCAAGAGCAGGGCTTCGGCGACGACGTGTCGGTCGACACGCAGTGGACAGGCATGATCGTCGACCGCTCATGGTATACCTCGCCCCGATACGCTCCCTATCGCCGTCCGGGAAACATCAAGGTGCCCTTCTGGCTGCAACCGAAAAAGCACTACGTTGGCGCGGCGTGGTATCAGCGAACGGTCGACATTCCGGCCGAATGGAAGAACAAGCGAATTGTGCTTGTCTTGGAGCGACCACACTGGGAGACCGAAGTTTGGGTCGATGCGACGCGCGTCGGCCGAGACAACTCGCTGTCGACTCCGCACGAATACGATCTGACTTCGTATCTTTCGCCGGGCCGACATCGCTTGACGATCCGCGTCGACAACCGCATCAAAGATGTCAATGTCGGCATCAACTCGCACAGCGTCTCTGATCACACGCAAACGAACTGGAACGGCATCATCGGACAGATCAAGCTGGTCGCGACCGATCCGGTGTGGATCGACGACGTGCAGGTCTATCCGGACCTGGCCAAGCGGGCGGCTCGGGTGGTCGTCCGGATCGGCAACCTGACCGACGCAGCGGGCCGATTTGAACTTTCGGTCGATGCCGTGACGGCGAACTCGCACGCGCAAAAGGACCCGCCGGCGCAAAAGACCACCGGCCGGATTCCCGCTGGCCAACCGGCGGTTGCGGAAGTCATTTACTCGTTGGGCGACGGTATGCAAACGTGGGACGAGTTCCATCCCGCGCTTTACCGGCTCACCGTGCACTTGAGGGGCGCTTCGTCCGACGGCCAGGTCGCATGGCACGACCAACGCGCGGTGACCTTTGGCATGCGCGAAATCTCGACACGCGGCACCGAGTTCGTCCTGAATGGCCGGCCGATCTTCCTCCGAGGCACGCTCGAGTGCTGCATTTTCCCCAAGACCGGGTACCCGCCGATGGATCAAGCCGCCTGGCGGCGGATTCTGACCATCATCAAGCAACATGGCCTGAACCACGTGCGGTTTCATTCCTGGTGTCCGCCGGAGGCGGCCTTTCGGGCGGCTGATGAGCTGGGCGTGTACTTCCACGTAGAGTGTGCCTCCTGGGCCAATCAGGGGGCGGCGATCGGCAAGGGTCTGCCGCTGGATCAGTGGCTGTATCAGGAAGCCGACCGCATTTTGAAAGCCTATGGTAACCACCCGTCGTTTTTGCTGATGGCTTACGGCAACGAACCGGCTGGGCCGGGCCGCGGGGCGAAGTACCTAGGGCCGTGGGTGGAGCATTACAAAGCCAAAGACCAACGGCGACTCTACACGTCGGCCGCCGGTTGGCCGATCATCGAACAAAGTCAATACCACTTGACGCCCCGCCCACGCATTCAGCACTGGGGCGCCGGTCTGAAGAGCCGCATCAATGCCAAACCGCCGGAAACGGTGACCGACTACCGCGAGTTTATCAGCCGGTATTCTGTCCCGGTCGTGAGCCACGAGATCGGGCAGTGGTGCGTCTACCCGAACTTTGACGAAATCGCGAAGTACACGGGCGTGCTGCAGGCGAAGAACTTCGAGATCTTTCGCGATTTCCTGGAGGCCAACCACATGGGCGACCAAGCTCGGGACTTCCTGATGGCGTCCGGGAAGTTACAAGTTTTGTGCTACAAGGAGGAGATCGAGTCGGCTCTGCGCACGCCGGGCTTCGGCGGCTTTCAGCTTTTGCAACTGCACGACTTTCCCGGACAGGGGACAGCGCTGGTCGGGATTCTCGACCCGTTTTTCGATTCGAAGCCCTATGTGACGCCTGACGAATTCCGTCGGTTCTGTGGTCCGATCGTGCCGCTGGCCCGGCTGGCCCGGCGCGTCTTTACGGAGGACGAACGCCTCGAGGCGGCGATCGAGCTTTACCAGTTCGGGGCCCGCGATCTGAAGCAGGCTGCCGTGCGCTGGCGTCTGGAGACGGCGACGGGAGACGTGCTGCACGAAGGCCAATTCGCCGCTCGCGACTACTCGGCTGGTGCGCTGCACCCGGTCGGGCGGATCAGCGTGTCGCTGCGTGAGGCTCAACCGCCGTGCAAGTTGAAGCTCATCGTCGACGTGCCGGCCGCCCGCGCGGAGAACGACTGGGACTTGTGGGTCTATCCGCGCCGCGTCCAGGTCGAGCCGCCCAAGGACGTGCTCGTCGTGCATGATTTGGATGACGCGGCACGCAAACGGCTGCGGGCCGGCGGCAAAGTGCTGCTGTTGATCCCGCCCAAGCGCGTGGCGAGCGATGTGGCCATCGGCTTCTCATCGATTTTCTGGAACACCGCCTGGACGCGCAACCAGCCGCCGCACACGATGGGTATCCTCTGTGACCCAAAGCATCCGGCGCTGGCGCAGTTTCCGACCGAGTTTCATTCGAACTGGCAGTGGTGGGAGCTGATCCACGAGAGCGGAGCCATGGTGTTGAACGACATGCCGCCCCGGCTGCGGCCCATCGTGCAAGTGATCGATACCTGGTTCGAAGCTCGACGGCTGGGACTTCTCTTCGAAGCAAACGTCGACGGCGGCCGACTGCTGGTCTGCTCGATGGACCTCTCGACCGATCTGGCGCATCGGCCCGTGGCGCGACAGATGCGCTACAGCCTGCTGAAGTACATGGCCAGCGACGCTTTCTCGTCGGAAGTGGAAGTCAGCGCCGATCAGATCCACCGACTGATGCGGGCTCCAAAAGGCCGAGCTTCCACGGAATCTGTCCGTAAGGCTTCCCGCGTCGGGCCTGGTTCGTCACGCCTTGGAACAGCAGCCGCAGGCGGTCCGGATCAACCAGCAGCCGTTCGTCGTAGCCAGCGCGCAACAGCTCGCCGTGGCTGATGTTGTCCGTCCAGTGCTCGGCCGTCTCTTGCACATTGATCGGGCTGGCGAAGGGCCGCTCGTGCGAAGCGGCCAGCGGCTTCCATCGGCCGTCCAACCGGTCGACGAGAAAGGCTTTGTAATACCGCCAATAGGACCGGCCGTGCGTCTGGGCTTCGATGATCGCAAGAAACTGGTCCCGTCCTTTCAGCCGGTAGATGTGCGCGGCTTCGAAGATGTCCGCCTGCAAGACGACCTCCGGACGGCTCCATCCGTGCGGGAACCGATCACGAGTGGTTTCGGCTCGCCACATCTTGCCGTCAAGCGACGTGAAGAACAGATGAGCCCGCTTGCCATCGCAGATGACCCAAAAGTCGATCCATCGCTTCACGTTGTCCGGCGGGTGTTTGAACAGCAATTGCGGTGTCGTCCACGAGCCGGGATCGGCCAGTTTCTCGGTGGTCGAAAACGCCGGTTGCAAAGCGGGCTTCCGACTCTGGTCGATCACCTGATAGACCAGGTACCATCGTCGATGCGGCCGGTAGTAGAAGACCTGCGGGGCGCAAAAGTATCCGTCAGTGAGCCGCAGGATGTGATGTTTTGCTCGACGGGCCTCGGACCAGTCGCGGAACGTCACGTATTCAATCTGATGCGATCGCTTCTGACTGCGGATCGTGCAGAACAGATGCCATCGCCCTTCGTAGAACACGACCGATGGGTCTTTCACCGAGTAGCACGGATCATCCGGCCGCACCGCCGGCGCAAGCACCGGCGGTCCCAACCGCCACTGAAACTCTCCGAACAATCTCTCTTGGGCGTCCGCACCGATGTGCCCCGCCGCCAGTACGATCAAAGCCAGCCAGAGAATCAGCACATTTTTTGTGCATCTTTCGCTGAGCGTCATTTGTTGTTACTCCTATCTGACGCTGCTGTTCTCGGACTGCGTGGCGTCTGTCACCCGGCCGCGAGAGATTTCAAGAATCGCTTTACCGGCTCAAAGGCGCGGCTCTCCCACGGCCAGTACCCACGATAAGCGGCGAGGCCAGGAAAAAGCTGGGCTTCCGGCCGCGTGGCCAGATACGCCTGGGCCTCGTTCTTGGCACGCGGCAATCCGTCCGGAAGATTCACGCGATTGCGTTGCAAACATTCGAAGAACTGTTCCACACATTCATGCGCCGGCTTCGTTTCCGGCCAGTCGCGAACGGCCGCCATACACAGCGTTTCGAGCATCCCTGGGTTGGTGTCGTCGGGTAGGATGAAAACGGAGACCTTGACTGCCGCAGACTCACCAATCGCCAATCCCGCAGCCGATAAAGCGTCTAGGACCGACTGTCTCGCGCGGGCCGCATCCGTCTCGGCGTCTCGGATGATCCCCAAAGAAGTAACAGCGCGGCTTTGAAACGCCGCGCTCTTGACCAGCGCTCGAAGAAACGGCCTTAACTGCCCGATGCCGCGGAAACTCCGAATCTCGATTCGGTCTTGCAGCCGCAAGTGCTGTAGCATGGCTTCGAAAAAATGCAAAGGGGTATCGCCTTCCACCAGCAGCAGGCTGTCCAGAGTGATGTCCGCCGGCTCGTGGCGGACGACCCGATGCGGAATCATCAACGCACCTCGATCCCGTGAACCAAAGCCGCTTCGACTGTCTCGGCGTCGTAAACCACAGCCGAAACGTCATCTTTGTTGCGGTCGAGCCGAAACAGGCGAAACTCATCCGGACCCATCTGAGAAAAGGCTTCATACGCTGCACGGATGCACTCGAGGCTGTGGGTCGTCGCAAAGACTTGGACATTTTGCCTTCGGGCCGCCTCACCGATTGCTTGCCAGACCCTGGACATCGCTGAGTGGTAAAGTCCGTTTTCGACCTCGTCGATCAGCACAAGGCCGCCCGAGGCGCTCGCGATCGCCAACGCAATGCAGGCCAGTCGCACCAGACCATCGCCCAAGAACGACAACGGGATCACTTCTCCCAACCCCGCATCCGCCCCCAGGAAGTGCATTCCCCCACTCGCTAGCACAACAACCCGCTTGATTCGCGGCTCAAGGATTCTGAGAACATCAACCAATTCAGACTCTCGGCCAACGCGTTCCAAGTAGTCGCTAAAACGTTCGGCGTCCTCCTGCAGATTCCTGTGTCGCGGTGTCAAAAAGACTGACTCTGCGAACGGCTGCACTCCTGCCCGCTCAAGCTTCACAACTCTCAGGTCTTCTGACAGGGTCACCGTCGAGGTGACCGTACGATCCGAGTCCTTATACTCCAGCACGAGCTGTCGAAGTCCGGCCATGACAGGCCGCGAATGCCCTTCCATAGGCAGCATAGTTGATACGTCGCCTGTTCCCACTTCGGCCGTCTCGATGGACTGCAACGAGAGACGCAGCGCTCGTTTGACCCCGTCAGCCCCTGTGCTGCTTAGCGCGGCGGCTTCGGACACCCGCCTTCGGAAAAAGAACCACGTCCACGCTTCTTCAAGACCTTTAGGGGACGTTGGAAAACCCCGAAAACCGCACAGGCGAACTGCAACCTCCGGATTGGTCGGAGCCACATGCAAGAAGAGAGCCTCCAGCAGTGCCGTCTTGCCGCAGTTGTTTGCCCCCGTGATCAGGTTGACGCGGGCGAGAGGGCAGAGGCTCAAGTCTCGGAAACATCGAAAAGTCTTCGCGGAGAAGCTTGTTAACATCGGCTATCCACCTCCCGCGGTCTGCCTCGCCGGAATTCTTGGAGTTCTGCTGGCACGGTCGCGCCCCGATTGGCATCTCAGTGCTCGCATTGAGGCCCGCTGTCATTCTGTCAGTTCCGTTTGGACGACGCAAGACTCTTGTTCGGCTGCACGAGAGTAGTGGCGGAGCCGAGGCACGGAGAGTCCAACGCAAAGCGCCCCAAAGATGGGACGACTTCGCCTGCGGCCGCGAGGCCATTCACTGGGGTTTGTCCGAACCGCTCAACTTGACCCGCTTCGGTAGGCGAGACATGTCCGGCGCAAGTACAATGGCGGACGTCCGGGACAAACACTCTGTCCTTCGACATTTCTGATGGACGTACGGGACGAATCGGGACGGCTGTTGGCCGGCGAGGTGTCCGATCGTGCCGAGGCTTACGTTCGATTCAACTCCGACCCGATGGTTTCGCTGAAAGCGGATTTATCAAACGGTTCTAGTGCTCTGTCAACGGAAAGAATTGGGATCATCATTTGTTGTGGCGTGAGCGTCTCGCCCGCAAGCGGCAGCCGAGACGGCTGCACCACAATCAGCTTCAACCCCAATTCTTCGCTGTGACGAAGCACTGGCCAAGCGAGACACATCTGCAGGAAAGGGGAGCGACAAGATGAAACACCGGGCAGCCGCGATTCGACTTGCTTGCGTGACCACTGTGGTCGTGGCGTTTTTGGGGACGGCCGTTGGCCGAGGAAATGACTACCCGCTGCGGCCGGTCGCGATTCAGGATGTCAAAGTGCCGGACGGGTTCTGGGCCCCTCGTCTGAGGGCGAACCGCGAGGTGACGGTCTGGCACGACTTCAAAATGTGCGAAGAAACTCACCGGATCGACAACTTCGCCGTCGCCGGAGGCCTGAAGGCGGGCCAGTTCGTCGGCATCTACTTCAACGACTCGGATGTCTACAAGGTCATCGAGGGAGCCTCGTATGTGCTGGCGACCAATCGCGACCCGAAGCTGGATCGGTATTTGGACGAGTTGATTGCCAAAATCGCGGCGGCCCAGGAGGAC
>JAADHY010000385.1 GCA_013151585.1 Planctomycetota bacterium | reverse complement strand
TGGCCGACCGGGTGGCCAAATCAGTGATCAAGGCCTTGTTCACTTCGTGCGTCTGGACCCAACTTCACCGTATCTCACAAAACGGCTTGCTGCAACACAGGTACCGGGATAACGCCGGCTCTCCCCGATACCGATCTGATGACCGAGCCGAATGAAACGGTTCCGCCCCGCGGCTCGACCGGAAGATCACTTAGGCAAGGGACGCACGAAGTTGTTGTCTCCTCGGCAGCCGCCTACGCTGGGCCACCATCCGTACTAATTTTCCCGGATCGTTCGACCAGCCGCAAGAGCCAATTTCGAAAGGCCAGACCGGTTGGCGGATTTCCCAGCCAGGGAAACGTTCCAAAGGGCCATTCTTGGCTGTTTTTCAAGTTTCCGGTCGAAAAAACACGACGCGCTTCTCGGACTGACGACACGTGGCCGATGGGTTCGCTTGGTTCCCCCACGCGCACCTGCTGCGCGTACAGACACTCCTGCCAGCCACGTCGCTGACGATGCTGCCCGGCTGCGGCGGGACGCCGCAGGACGGAACTTTGCGCTTGTTACGTCCTACGTCCTTTATGTTCCGCCCTTATGCTCCGCGCGATATTTCCGCCGCCACCTGGTCAAAATATTTCACGCACTGGGCGATTTCCGGGAGGGAATTCAGCCAGTTGTGCTCATACTCGATCGAGAAGACGGCCTTCAGCCCTTGACGATGGATTTCCTGGAGCAGCGCTCGGACATTGGCTTTCCCTGTGCCCCACGGCACATCGTGGGCGCCACGGCCGAATTTGTTCAGGTCCTTGAAGTGGAATGAAATGATTCGCCCTTTGAGCTTTTTGAGCTGCTCGAGCGGATTCAGGCCGGACCGCATCCAATGGCCCGTGTCCGCACAGGCCCCGATGCGCCGGCTACGTCCTTCGCACACTTGAAGTACTGTGTCGGGATTCCAATACCGAGACGGTTTCGGATGATTGTGAATCGCGATGTTGATCTGGTACTCGTTGGCCAACTTGTCCAAGACTTCGAAGGCGTCCAGCGGGGGTTCGGAGACGATCGTCTCAATGCCCATGTCTTTGGCGAACTCGAACACCTTGCGGTCGGCGGCCTCGTTGCCGGACAGCCGCGTCACGCCATAGTTCACCAGCGTCACACCGGCATCTGCCAGCCGCTTCTTCACTTCTTTGCGAATCGCCGGGCTCATGCTGTCATTGGTTCGCACATCGGGTTTATCGGGGCTCAGCCTCTGACCGGGATAAGCTTCGATCCAATGGAGCCCCAGCGACTGCACCTTCTCGATCGCTTCATAAAACGTGAAGCGGTTGAACGTGTAGGCTTGACAACCCAGCCGCCAACCGATTTTCTCGGCGTGCGGAGCCCCCTGGGCCAACGGTTCCGCGGCCGAAGCCACCAGCGAGGACAGGCTGCCGGCCGCTAGCAGCGAGCCGCTCGTGTTCAAGAAATCGCGTCGATTCATGGTTCCTCTCATCGTGTGCTCCTTGTCCGGGTTTCAGCTTTTCTGAGGCTGTTACGCCATCGTTGTGCCGCGACCACCAGGATCGCTATTCGCCCGATGACAGTTCCTTGATCCGAATGTTTCGGAACTCGACCCGCGCGCCGTGGCCCAAAAAACCGAGGTGGCCTTTGGTTCGCTGCAACCCTTCCAGTTTGTGGTTGTGAATTTCCTTCGGACCGATCTTGCTGGTGTCCGCATCCACAATGACGACTCCGTTCAAGGTAACGCGGATGTGAGTCCCCTTAGCCATGATCTCCATCGAGTTCCACTGGCCGGGCGGTTTCAAGTGCCCCCGTTTGGCCGGGACCGCCCCGTAAATGGACCCGTTGTACTGCACGGGCTTCAGATTCTTGTACCGAGGATGATTGTCGTCGAGCAATTGAATCTCCATGGCCTTGTACGCCGGGTTGCCCTCCAGCGGAGCCCGGACCGCCACACCGTTGTTCCCACCCGGCGGGAGCTTATACTCGAAGCGAAAAACAAAATCGCTGTACTCCTTCTTGGTGTACAGGTTGCCCCCTCCGTGTTTCTTGCAAACCAGTTTTCCGTCCTCGACCGCGTACCCTTTCACGCTGCCGATCCAGCCGTCCAGATTCTTGCCATTGAACAGCAGAACAAAACCTTCTTGTTTCTCCTGATCGGTCAGATGCGCGGTGGGACATTCCGCATCGCACGAATCGCCGCAACATTGAGTTGTCCAGGCCCCCGACAGAGCCACCAGGATGCTCATCACAGACGTCAAATACATGGCTGCCTTTCTCCTTTGAGACTCGATCCCATCGTTTCGCCAACACCGATGCGTCCGGGCCGGGCTCTCACAGTTGCCCTTCCATTCCGTCCGGCCCAAATGGCAACAGTACCCAATGCAACGAGCGATGCAAGCCAAACGGCGCTGTTTTTGCGGGCTGGGCAAAACAGCGAGGCGCGAGTCGAAGAGGCCGACCCTGACACTGCGGGTCGATAACGAGATAGCCAGCCCGCCTGGAAGCGTATACCAGCGCCGGCGAGATGCTTTTCTTTCTGCTCGCAGCGGCTTGCCGGAAAGGGACGTCGCTGCGGTCAAAACGCTCCCAGTCGCTGTTCGTTGGCGAACAAAATGTGGCGGCTTTGCTTGGCTGCGTCAGCACATAATCGAAGTCGCGTTTCCAGCGGCGGCGACGGAACGCGTCGCTTCCCGGACTGGTTGAGAAAGGTCGGGCCTAGCCGACCAATTCCCGCATGAACGCAATGCTTTGCGCCACGTTCTGGTCTGAGCCATAGCATTCGATCGAAAGCACGCCGTTCCAGTCGGTTTCCTTCAAGAGTTCGACGCACCGACGGATGTTGTCCGCGTTGACGCCGCCTCCCAGCGGGACTTCACTGCACGCAATTCCCGTTTCTTCGCCGCGGACGGCGGCCGCCAAGCCCTCGCTCACGTCCTTCACGTGCGCGTGCGACAGATACTTGCGGAACCGTTTCAGGTACTCGACAGGATCGTTGCCCGCGATAAAGGTATTGCCCGTGTCGAAGTTGATCCTCAGATGAGGAGACTCAAAATGTGCGAGCAGCCGTTCCAGGAAGTCGCCATCGTTGGTGAGCGGACCGTGCGGCTCGATGTTAATCACGATGTCGTAATCCTCCGCCCACGCCAGGCACTGGCGGTAATTTTCGCAGGTGATCCGGAACAGCTCGTCGTCCGAGTAGCCTTGCGGTTTGGTGGCACCGTCGGTCGTATCGACGCGAGGGCAGCCGATTTCGGCGGCGAATCGAATCGCCTGCTGGACGTACTGCACCCCGAAAACCGCCCCGTCGGGGCCCATCATCGGGAAAGCCGCGTCGATTTGTGAGACCTGAAGCCCTTTCTCGTCCAGGTAACGCCGCAGGGCTCGAGGGTTCGATTGCAACGACACGGAGGGATCATAGCCCAGTCCATGGACGAAATACTGCCCGTGAATGACACCGAACTCGATGTACTTCAGCCCGTGACGGACAGCCGACTCGACAGCCGTCTCGAAACTGCCGCTCAAGGTTCGCCAGTTGTCTGTGTGCATGCCCAGTTCGATCATCGCGCCCTCCCCGTTCGACTCGGAATCCGCGATCCGGGTGAAACCGGCAGTTCCTCACAGCGACAGGATATACTCGATCAAGTCATTCAGTTCCTGCTCGGTCAGTTTTCGGGCTTTCCCGTGCTTGCCTTCCGGATCGTGCTTGATGAGCACGTCCTTGATCGTCAGCGCTCGCCCGTCGTGCAAGTAGGGAGCCGTACGGTAAGCTTCGATCAGGGACGGCGTGTCGTAGTGTCCGTCCGGTTCATTTGGCGTGAGGACACCGACGTTGTGCATCTTCTTGTCGGTGAAATAGGGAGCAGGATGGCAACCGGCGCAGTGGGCTTTGCCTTCGAAAAGGGCCTTGCCTCGCTTGGCCGCTTCCGTGAGCTGGCCGTCCTCGGTCAAATGCGGGCTGGGTTCGGGCCGCAAAGAGACCAGATACGCCAGCAAGTCGTCCACTTGCTGTTCCGTCGGGACGATTAAGTGGCCGGCGGTGACACTGGTCCGAGCACACTCCGCCGCCGTCTTCCGCGTCGCTCTGCGGTTCAGCGGTTCGGTCTTGTGCATGTAGACCAGGCTCGGCGTATCCTTGGGATTGCCGATGCCATCGCGCAGAAAGTCCCAGCGCAGCCCGTCGACGCGTCCCTGATTTGGGTGACACGAGGCACAGCTATGCCATCGCTGAAAGGCGAAGGTCGCGTCATGAAACAGGATTTCCCCCCGTCGCGCGGCATCGGGCTTCGGTTGAGGCCCCATCGAAATTTGACCGATTTGTTTGTAACTGTCGGTGTCGAAGACCACCACGTTGCCCGAGTAGTAGTTGGCCACGAGCAGTTTTTTTTGATCCGGCGTCAGGGCGAGCCCTTTCGGCCCGATCCCGCCCGACGGCAAACGGCGGATTGCGCCGGCGATGTAAAGAGCCGTTAAATCGTTTTCCAGCTCTTCCATCACGCTGCGGTCCTCGCGGATTCGGACCCACACGTTGGGCCGGATGCCGTCTTTCAGCTCGGCCAGTTCCTTGGGAAGGTTGCCCTGAAGGAGCTGATGGACGAGCCCGATCTCGACCACGGAAACCTCGTGCACGCCCGCGTGGCTGATCCAAAGCCGCTTCCCGTCGGCCGAACACACGATGGAATGCGGATTGGCGGCCCCTTGCGACAGATCGTCCAGCAAGACGGTCACATAGCGACGCCCAGCCGGCACATCAATGATGCTCAACGCATAGGTATTCACCCAGCCCCGCTCCAACTGCGTGATCGGCAGGTTGAACCGGCCCAGGCCGTGTACGACATAGGCCCATTTTCCGTCCGGACTGAGACAAAGGCCAAAGGCGGCCGTTGATCCCGGTGGCAGCTTTACCTGAGCGGCGACTTTCAGAGCTTTGGCGTCGAGGATCGTCACTTCAGACGCCAGGGTCGGGTCCGTCGGCACGCCGACGGGCAGCAGGTTGCTGACAACGACGCGGCTTTCGTCCGGCGTCACAGCCACACAATAAGGCTCGCGCCGGGCCGGAATCCGTTTGATCTCCTTCGGCGACGATAGGCTCAGGTCAACTACCGAAACCGTGTGGTCGTCCTGGTTGCAGACGTAAAGCCGCTTGGTTTTGGACGCAACGGCTACCGCGATCGGCCAGCGTCCGACCCGGATGCGATGCTTCACTTGTCTCGACGCCGTATCGATCGCCGCGACGGTCCCGGCCAGCCGCTCGGCCACATACAACGTGCGACCGTCTGGCGACAGGGCCAACCGTCGGGGCTGACCGTTCAACGGAATCTCCATTCGCTTTTGGTTCTGTGTCAGGTCCAGCACGGTCAGATTCCGCGCGGTTTGGTCCGACACGTAAGCGGTCTTTCCGTCGGGCGAGACAGCGATCGCCAAGGGAGATCGATAAGGCGAGGCCGTCCGGTCGGCCGCTTGTCCGCAAACAGAACTCGCCCCGAAGCCCGTCACCAGCGCCCATCCGATTCCGGCAGCCAAGCACTCAATCCAACAGCGTTTCATTGACTCATCTCCTATCAGAAACCGTCTTCGCGGCGATTCGTCGCGACGCACAACCGGCCTTCCAACAGGCTACCAAATTCCGTAGCCCACGCAACAGTGACGGCTGCGCACACCGCCGTCCTTCCGGGGGCGATGTGTCAGGTTTGCTGGCTTGTCCTCCGTGCCAGTATAATCCGGCGTGGCCGTTCGCAGTGTCGAGACGGGACGTCGCGTCTGATGCGGGCAGCATCGCCGGTGCGGCCCGCCAGCTCGGTCTATCAGCATCGCTGACGCACCTCCCTGGCCAGTGCTGCCAGAGGCGACCGCTCGGGAAACAGCCGCGAGGCGTTCGGCAGCGGGCAGCCGCTTCGGCCTGTACGACGCGACATCCCGTGACAGCTCCCGTCGCCGATCGGCAAGGCATCTTCCGGTCCGTGAGCGGTTACAGTCCGACTCAATGGACGTAGAACGGCCGATGGTTGGCGAGGATGTCGCGAGCGGTGTTTTGGGGCCGCAGCATTCGCCAACGCGGTGGAACTTTTCGAGGAGAAAGTTGTGCAAGCATGCGCCAATTGGATCGACGGGGGGCCGCAGCCGTCGCGGGCCGACCAATGGCTTGATGTGACGAACCCAGCCACCGGAGCGGTAATTGCTCGCGTGCCGCTGTCGACTGCGGAAGAAGTTGAACAGGCGGTCCAAAGTGCCGAACGCGCCTTCGCCGATTGGGGCTGTTGGCCACCGGTCGAACGCGCGCGAGTGATGTTCCGGTTTCAGCAGGTTCTGCGCGATCATTTCGACGAGTTGGCTCGGCTAATCGTCGAGGACAACGGAAAGACACTGGCGGAAGCCAAAGGTTCGGTGCAGCGGGGGATCGAGGTGGTCGAGTTCGCCGCTGGAATCCCGTCGCTCGGGATGGGCGATGTGCTGAAGGACATTGCACCGGGCGTCGACTGCGAAATGATCCGTCAGCCTTTGGGTGTGGTGGCGGGTTTCACTCCGTTCAACTTTCCGGTGATGGTGCCCCTTTGGATGATTCCCATCGCCTTGGCGTGCGGGAACACGTTTGTGCTGAAACCATCCGAGCGGGCTCCGCTGGCCGGCCTGCGCATCGCGGAATTGTTTGCCGAATGCGGCGCTCCGCCGGGAACATGGAACGTGCTCCACGGAACTGCGCGGGTCGCCGAGCAGTTGATGGCAGATCCGCGCATTCAGGCCGTCTCCGTCGTTGGTTCCAGCCCCATCGCTC
>JAADHY010000068.1 GCA_013151585.1 Planctomycetota bacterium | reverse complement strand
CAGGAGAACGCCATGAATACGTTCCGATGCTTGCTGTCCGAGGTTCTGGGTACGTTCTGGATTTGCTTCGTCTCGATTGGCGCCATTCTCTCGGTCTCCTCCCCATTCAAGAGCGGTATCGGCTTGCTCGGCGAGGCCTTGGCTTACGGCTTGGCCTGGGCGATCGCCGTCAGCGTTTTCGGCGGCATTTCCAAAGCCCATTTGAACCCGGCCATCACGCTGGGCATGTTCGCCGCGAAGGGGATCAAGCTGAAACGGGGCGTGATGTATGTCATCAGCCAACTTCTGGGGGCCACGCTGGCAGCCTTGGTCTGCAATGTGGTTTTCCCGGAAGAAGCTGTTCGAACTCGGTTGCTGGGCATTCCGTTGCCGCCGGAGACCGAGCCGCTGCCGGCATGGATCAGCGTTCAAACCATTCTGGCGATCGAGTTTGTACTGACCTTCTTTTTGGTCATGGCCTATTTTGGCACTGTGGTCGATGATCGAGGGCGGGATTTGAAAATCGGCGGCTGGGCAATAGGCTTGGTGGTGACGGTAGGCGTCCTGGTGGCGGGGCCGATTTCCGGCGCATCGATGAACCCCGCCCGCTCTTTCGGACCCGCTGCGGTCTTCTTGCACTGGGATCTGCATTGGTGCTACTGGGTCGCTCCCCTGGCGGCCGGCCTCATCGTCGGGCTCCTGTATCGCTTCCTGCTGCTGGAGCAAGACATCGAGATTGTGAGCGAAGACGAAGAGGAGGAGGCGTAGCGTCTACTTCTCTCGCTCGTAACGCGAGTGTCCTCTGCTCTTTCTTCGGCTGAAGCACACGCCGCGCTGGCCACTTCAAGAGCCGCATCGCGGCCGCGGCCGAACACGCCTCCCCGGGGCTTCTGCCAGTGACGCGAAAAATCCAAGGGCGGATTCCGTGGCTGGCCCTGCAGCCGTGAGGCTGTACCGTGTTCTTTTCGATGATGCTGGCTTCGGGCCTACCGGTCTCATCCTGTGGGCGTGCAATGAGGGGCGTCGTCCACGGAGACCTGCGGACAGTAGACCGCGCGAGGCTGTTCTTGCACCCGCCGGGCGAGAAGGGAGGCCTGAAGCGAGCGGTGAGAAGTGAAGGTTGGTTGCGGCAACCAGCGCACCGTCGCCGCAAACTCAAAAAGTTTTGGGCCCTCGGATGGCGCTCGGGCTCGCCTTTCATCTGCTGCAAATGCCGGGGCGCAACACCGCCAACGTCCCGGCGCGGCACTATGTGCGGGGGGCGACTCCGATCTTCACGTGCGCTACCGCGTGGGGCTGTGAACTGCGAAAAAAGCCGTCCCGACTCGGCCCAACCAGCGCGCTCCACCGTTCACTGCGGGGCCTGTCCGCATCGTCCGGAAAAGGCTCGCAATCGGACAACGAGCGCAAAGAAAACGCCTTTGCACTGCAAAGGCGTCCGAAGGCATGGGAAGAAAAGTGTCAAATGTCAAAGTGGAGGCGGCGGGAATCGAACCCGCGTCCTGTGATCCCTCGATTGAGGCCTCTACGTGCGTAGTTTGTTGATTGAATCTCGCCGCGATCGGCTCAACAAACAAAGCCTTTCGCGGCCAGTCCGCCACGAGGTCTCACATCGGACGTAGCGGACAATGGTCCAATGCCAGCCTGATTTTGCGACCGGCCTTCGGACTCCTCAGGCGGGGATTCCTTGGCCGGGACTGCGATTAATTACGCAGCCAGGGCAAATTGCCGATTGGCATTTTTGATGTGATCAGCTTTTTACGTGGCCCGCTGATCAACCACGGCACGCCACCTCAATCTGCGGTGACCCAGTCGAATCCAATCGCCCCCGACGCTTCGCGGGGCGGTCCGGCTCCCCGGCTCCCTTGTCCGAGGAGAACGATCCCTCCGATTTCCAATTCCACAATTCACTCAGTCGGGGCGTGAAACCTCTCAGTGTTGAGAACGGTCGTCTGCCTCCGTCGGCTTCGGCTGCTAGGGCGGGGACTCAACTCGCAAGGTCGTTTGCGCGGCGCGTTTCCTGTTCCGCCGGCAAACACTCCCAACTCCGCATCCGAGTCTAACGATTATTGTCGGCTTTTTCAGCCGGGTCAACCAGGCCTTCGGGAACTTTCGTTGCCGTCGAACCTTGCAACTGACAAATGGCGCGCGGTAGAATGGCTGCCAACACAAAAAGTAACGCCGTTCCCGGTGCGCCGTCGTCACAGCGAAATCTGTCCGTTCTCGTCGCGGCGGCTCGGCGTGAGGTCTTTGGGCCCGCCGGAGAACGGGGAAGTCCATCTCTGAACGTAGCTTCTGACGCGATCGGGACTTACGTGGATGTGACCGCTAAGCCGCGGCTGAATTGCGTCATTGATGGTCGCCCGAGTGGCCTTCTGGGCTGTTTCGTTCGGGGCGTTGGAACCAAATAGGGCGCATGGCCGTTGGCTGCCCCCTGCGGCAGTGCGGATCGCCGGAAATCGTGGTGAAAACGGAGTCGTAAGGTGACAATAGACAAAAGTTTGCAGCGAAAAGGTCGGCTGGTACGGGCACGGAACGTGTTGAAGCGAGCTGAGCGGATTGCTAGGCTAGAATTCGAGGAACGTTGGCAAGACGGTCAAAGTCCGCTCGGTTTGCCGAAGGTTCGTGTCGCCAAGGTGGTTGTCGGCAAGAAGAAGAAAAAGAAGGCCAAAGCGGAAGAATCCGAAGGCGGGAAAAAATAGAAGGATTTGTGGATTGTTGGGCCGATACTGGCTGTCGGGAACCGTTTGGTGTGTGGGGCATCCGGCGCGGGTGGGAATCCGCCCCCGTTGACACGCGAGCCAGCCGGCTGCCGGGTCGAGTCCACATGTCTGGGTCGCTCGACCATTGAGCGGCCGGTGGAGCTTATGTCGCCCAGAGTCCTTTCCCCATCGACTCATCGATTCTTGCGGTTTCTCACAAGTGATCTTTTGATCTTTGACTTGCGATCGACATCGACGCGGGACGGAGCACGTCGCTGACCCCAATTCTTTGAGGCGGACCTTTCTCACGGACGAGCGCCAAAATGGGTAGCAAACCATGCGAATCGCTGGCCGTTTGCGAAAGCTCGTTGGCGCGCCGTTGCGGCGGAAGCTAACCCGTGAGGCGAGGCGTTTCTTAGCGAGCACGGCGGAATGTCGCCGACTGCAGCATGAGACCTTGCGGCGGCTGATCGGGCTGAACGCTGACAGTGAGTTCGGACGCCGGTTCCGGCTTCGGGAAGTCCGTGGCCCCCAGGATCTGCGGGCCCGCTTGCCCATCACCAATTACGACTTCTACGCGGATGCGATCGAGCGGCTGAAAGCCGGGCAGCCAGAAGCCCTCTTGGGGCCGAAAAACCGGCTGTTGATGTTTTCGCTGACCAGCGGCACAACGTCGGCGTCGAAATACATTCCCGTCACTTCTCGATTCTTGCGCGATTACCGACGGGGTTGGCAGATTTGGGGCATCCAGGCGCTGAACGACCATCCTGAAACGCACGTCCGCGACATCGTACAACTCAATAGCGACTACCGGCGTTTTCGAACCGAAGCGGGTATTCCTTGCGGCAACATCAGCGGGCTGGTGGCTGCTTTGCAAAGGCGAATCGTTCGGTCGATGTACGCCGTGCCTCATCAGATCGTGAAGATCACCGATCCCAATGCCAAATACTATGCCGCTCTGCGGTTCGCAGTGGCCGACCGGGACGTGGGCATGATCGTTACGGCCAATCCCGGCACGTTGGTACGGTTGGCCATCCTGGCCGATCAGCACAAGGAGGATTTGATCCGGGACATCCATGACGGGACGTTGTCGGAACGACAAGAGATCACTCGCGAGGTTCGTGAATCGCTGGCCCAACATATTCGCGCGCGGCGTCCCCAGCGGGCCCGGCAACTGGAACAGATTGTCGAGCAGACGGGTCATTTATACCCCAAAGACATTTGGCCGGAAGACACGCTGATCGCCGTTTGGACGGGCGGCAGTTGTGGGGCGTATCTGGGACAGCTCCGCCGGTATTTCGGAGCGATGCCGATCCGGGACCACGGTCTGTCGGCCAGTGAGGGACGCATGACGATTCCCATCCGAGACATGTGTCCGGAAGGTATCTTGGAAATCGGGACGCATTTTTTTGAGTTCGTTCCCGAGGCGGAATACGGTCGCCCCGATCCGACGGTGTTGGAAGCCCATGAGCTCACGGAAGGAGAGAACTATTACATTCTGCTCACCACGTCTTCAGGCTTCTATCGGTACGATATCTGTGACGTGGTGCAATGCACCGGGTTTTATCAGACGACGCCACTTTTGAAGTTCCTGCACAAGGGGTCTCACATCTCGAGCGTAACCGGCGAGAAGTTAGCCGAGTCGCAGGCAGTCGAAGCCGTAACAGCGGCCCTGGACGAGCTCGAACTGCGAGTAAGACAATTCACGCTCGCTCCTGTTTGGGGAGAGCCTCCTGGCTATCGACTGCTCATCGAAGAGGAGGATGCCCCGTCGGGCGGCGCTCTGGCGAGACTGGAAAAAGCAGTGGACGAACAGCTCCAGGAGGTGAATTGCGAATACCGCGAAAAGCGGGTGACCGGGCGGCTGGCTCCCGTGCAGGTGATGTTGTTGCGAAGCGGAGCGTGGGAGGCTCTTTTCCAGCGGCGGACGCAGCGAGCCGGTGGTAGCGTCGAGCAGTACAAGCATCCATGCCTGTTGCCCGACTTGGAAAGCACCCGAGAGTTGCTCCAAGACTTTTCTGCCACTTCCCCGCGCACGACCGATTCGTCTCACTCCATCGTGCCGGCGACGCCGGCTCAGTCGGTCCCAACCGCGAGAGGCTAACTGCTTTTTTGCCATGTGGGTTTGGGCCTGCCGTTCCCGTGCCAACGTGCTTTGCTCCCGGGAATGCTGCCGATGCTGCACGGCAGAAACCTCAGTCCGTTTCCTTACGCATCGATGCGACGGTCCGCCACTCAGTCCTCCTGGCTGCTGAAAGGGAGGCCTCGCAGACCGAAGTAAGCCGGTGTGAAAGAATCAGCAACGTCGGCAGGAGTCACACCAACCCGACGCGTCAGCAAGCCATGCCGTTCTGCGGGGCCTCCGTAACGCGATTCTTCACTAACGCCTCAGGTTATTGCCGCGGGCCCTCTGCCTTTGATACTTCTCGGTGATCCCAACAGGTTTCTGATAGAGAGCGTCAGAGAGTAACGTGCTTATTTTGTAGGATGGATTTTCCTGTCCGTCGCCTTTTTGACGGGCTAGAGGGCCTATTCTCCATCTCGAGCCGCATAACCTATTCTCTGACGGTTCCAAAGGGGACTGGTCCGGCGCGTCGGACTTGGGCTCCACAACCTTGGGTGAGCGTCCGCGTGTGGCAGAGAAGTCCCTGGCTCACCGGAAGTCTCTGGCAGGGACGCCACGGCTCAAGGCGCGAAGGTCTCGGCCAAAGTCGAGTCCCAACAGATTGCCCGCTGCGCGGCGACTTGTCCGCGCCGCACTGGGGAAAACAGGACTGATGCAAGCAAGTGACTTGATCCTGGATCTAACGGAGCGGCCGATTCATGGCCTTGCACCGGCGCCCCGGAGGCGTCAATCTCCGAGTCCGTGGCATCCCCTAAAGAAAATCCAGCAGGCGGGCCCCCCTTTGACGCTTTGCACTCTCGCGGAAACTCGTTCTCCGTGGAATCCCGCGTCAGAAATCCGTAAAGTCTTGCGTGGCGACAGTTGTCACAGGGAACGAGAAGATACATCGTATGGCTCATGCGAACAAAATCGGGGAGAGCCCTGTTAAGCCGGCGAGTCAGTGAGGGCCTTTGCTGACCGGGTCTTTGTCGGCTTGAGGCCTCGTTAACCCTTTTGCTTTCGTAGCCATTGTCGCGTGAGTTGTAGGGTCGTGGAGAAAGGAGCGGATCGGTGCAGTTGGCTGACAAAGTGGTTCTGGTCACAGGTGGGGGAAGCGGTATCGGGCTGGGCATCGCGGAGGCCTTCGCACAGGAAGGATGCCGCGTGGCGATCACCGGGCGAAGCGAGAGCAGGCTGATGCACGCGGCCGAGTCGGTCGCCGCCGACACGCCAGTCCTCTGGAAAGCGTGCGATGTTTCCGATCGGCAGAGCGTCCGCGAGTTGTTCGACTGGTTGACGCAAGAACTGGGATCGCCGGACATCTTGGTCAACAGCGCGGGAATCAATGTGGCCAACCGCTTGTTCGAGAACATCGATCCGGACGACTTCGATTACGTGTTGGCCGTCAACGTGACCGGCTCGTTCAACTGCATTCACGCTGCGCTGCCGGCCATGCGTCAGAAGGGCGACGGGGTGATCATCAACATTGTGTCAATTTCCGGGCTCCATGCTTCAATTCTCGGAGGTTTGCCGTACTCGATTTCGAAGTTCGGCCAAAGCGCCCTCGGACTCTTCGCAAACTTGGAGCTGGCGGAACAAGGCATCCGGGTGACAAACATCTATCCGGGGGAGGCGAACACACCGATTTTGGACAAGAGGCCGGCTCCGCCGCCGGAGGAAAAGCGGGCGGCCATGCTGCAGCCGGAAGATATCGCCGCCTGCGCGGTCTGTGTGGCCAAGCTTCCGCCACGAGCTGTCGTGCCACAGTTGGTCATCGTCCCGCCGTACATGGTTTACGGCTGAGCTCGTCGACGGGGAGACCACGTGACCGGCTCGACAGCCGCGGTTCGGCAGACGAGCGGACCGCGTTTTTGACCTTGAAACGAAAACGCTATCTCGTGTTGGTATGGCTCATCCCAAAAAATCTGCAACATAACAACGGAAGAAGAGTCCGCGTAGAAGTTGGGGACGCTTGGCCATTGATTGGAGCT
>JAADHY010000397.1 GCA_013151585.1 Planctomycetota bacterium | reverse complement strand
TTCGGGTTGGCTGCAGGCCCTGAGATATCCCATCCCTGGCCGAGTGCTCATTGTGAAGGTCGCTGATCGCCGCAATCCTTCCCGAGTCTTGAGGCTGGGGACGATGGCTTTGCACGAGCCGCTTTTCACGTTTTATCCGATGCTCGACGGCCAATGGATCGTCTGGAGCCCATCGCGATCGCTGCTAGTCTCGAGCCAGGAAGTTCTGAACCGATTCGGCTGGCACGTGAACTTGACCGAACAAGCCACAACGACCATCCGCTTTTTCCCACTCGACATTCTGCTGGACCGGTACTACCGCAGCGCCGAGATCCGCCGGCTATTGTGGGAACGCCGTCCCTTTCCGCCGCCCCGCCAAGTCGATCTGCCTTCGCAGGTCCGGATTGCCGCCATCCGCGTCGCCAAGGATGAAGGGACGTTGCGCTTCTACCCGAGCCGGAAGATTTGACCGTGCGAGTCACCGCCCAGCGGAGCTCCGACGAGACGATCTTGGCAACGTCGGTTTGGTGCAACGGAAGTCTTGTTCATCGGGCGGCCGAGACATCGCTTGCCGTTGCGGTTCCGAGGCGACTTCTCCGCCGAGGCCAAATCAACACCATTGGAGCGATCGTCGAAAGCGAATACCGGAGCGCCACGACCGGCGCAACGCGACGCGTTTTCGGACGCGACGTCCGGAGCTTCTACGTCGGACAAGAAACGAAGCCGAAGCTTCACTACCTGGGCGTGGGCGTGACGCGTCTAGACTACGCGGAAGCGTTCGCAGAACACGGCATTCATCCTCTGCGTTTCACGGCCAATGACGCTTTTGCTTTGGCAGAAGCGCTTCGAAGCCAAATCGCTACGGGACGTTTCGCCCCCGGCGAGTTCTTCCTGTTGCTGGATTCCGACGATTTGGAGTATCAGCCCGGTGCGGAGGGCGAGTTTCCGAGCCCGACCCGGGACGCCATCCGCTCAGCCCTCCATCGACTGGCCAGCCGCGCCTCGCCGGAGGATTTGGTGGTCATTTTCCTGTCGGGTCACGGTTTTGCATCGCGGGCAGATGAGCAAGGCTTTTTCTTCGTGTGCCGTGACACGCGGCCGGCGCTCGGAGATGCGCTGACCCGAGAAGACATTTACTCGGTCTTGCGCCGACTCCCCTGCGCAACTTGGTTGTTGATAGACGCTTGCCGGTCCGGTCAAATCGCCACAAACCGAACGATGCGAGACATGGGGATCCTGACGATGGGGCCGGAAATTCTGGCATCTTGCAAGGGCGGCCAGAGCTCGCACGAGGTTGCCGGTATTCTGGTCAACCAGCGCGGTCAGCCAGTGGGCCACGGCCTGTTCACAATGGCGCTGCTGGAGGCGTTGTCAGGCGAGGCACGCCGCGCCTACCCGCCCGCGCCGGAGACAAAGCGGGCTCCCGTCCCAGAACAGGAACGCCCCGCTGCCGATGCCGACGGCGACGGCAAGCTGAGCATCGACGAAATCAACGCCTTTGTCAAACGCCGCGTTCCAGAGCTGGCGGAGCGATACCGTCCCGAAGAGCCGCAGGTCCCCGAGGTCTTGCCATCGCTCACGTTTCCGTCACATCGGATTCTGTTTGCCTGGTCAAGGGCTCGACGCGCAAAAACGTCTGCGGAGGCGCCGTCAACCGATACCACGAAACGGCTTGCCACACGGTAGGCCCCCGGGAACAAACGATGTGTGACCCAGCGATCTCGGTCGCGGTCCTGTCCGTGCCAACTAACCGGACGGTCCTGCGAAAGTCCTGGTCTCCCGTAGCCAGTGGTGGCACCATCGGCCACGGCGCGACGCTGGGCCTCAGCGTGGGGACGGTTACGAATCGCCGCGAATTCGAACAGGAAGGAGTATCTCGATGATACGCCAGCACGTTGCAGTTGTCGCGCGGATGAGTTTAGTCGTCCTGTGCTGCAGCACAGTCACTCGAGGACAGCCGGCCTTACCGGACGGCGGCTACGCCTTGGGCGACGCTTTGCGTTCGTCGGTAGCCTCCCGCATAACAGTGCGGCGGTACCCCGCTTATGTGGCCCCGGGCCAAAAGGGCGTGATCCAGCGGTCTATTCTGGATTTCAGCGACGCACGCCGAAACATCCAGGTGGCCTTTGTCCTGGACGCGACGAACACGATGCGAGCCGACATCCGCAGCCTGAAGCAGAACCTCGTCAGTTTCGTCAACGGCATGCGGAGCCAAGTCAAAGGAGTGAGTGGGCCGCAGGATGTGTTCGTTGAGATCGCGATTGTGATTTATCGCGATCTCTGGAAGAAGTACGACTTTCACGCCAATCAGCTCGAGCAGGACCGACCGCACGCTGCAGAAGTTCTTTCGCACGGCGATCGAGCGGGCAACGGTTTTTTCGTCTTCGATCGCGACTTGGAGCAGATTATCCAGACCCTTCAGTCGATCTCGCTCGAGCCCGGGGATCCGGGATTCCCCGAGCAAGTGGATCGCGGAGTCTACGCCGCTCTGACACAACTGCAGTGGGCGGCCGACGACGATGTAACGCGGGTTATCGTCGTTGCTGGCGACGCTCCGCCGTGGGACGAACAATACACGGACTACCGGCGCTGCCCGCGATGGTGGACCTACTGGGAGGACGAAAAGGCCCAGCCACGGCCGCTTCGGGGCTACACCACGGCCGAGCTGGCCGAGCTGGCCCGGTCGAAGGGCGTGACCATCTGCACCATCGCGTGCAATTCCGGCGTCACAGACCGGACGGTCTTTGAGCGTCATCGACCGGAGCTTCAAAAGTTCTTCCGCGAGCTGGCGGAGGCATCGGGCGGTACGTTTCTGGATTTGGAAGACCCTCGGACCGTGCGGTCGCTTCAACAAATGACGGGGACGGCCCCGCCGGTGATGCTTGAGCTGAAGAGCATTCCGGCCGACGAGATCGAACGGCGAAAGACGCAATCGCAGGTGGCGGTGGCCGTCCTTCCGCCTTTTCCCTTGACGCAGATGAAGTTTATCGCCTACGAGGACGACCGGCTGGATTTCTTCACAGCCCTGCTGGATCAGTTTCGTCGTGTTGAAGGGCGAAACGTCCCGGGGCTGCGGACGCTCCGCCGAGCCTGGAGCCAAATCGCTCGCCAAACGGCCGAGGACGACACCCGGTTGGCCGCCCTTGCAGACCGTTTGGGTGTGGACTTCGTGATCTGGGGAAGTTACTCCGGCACCCCGGAAGCGGCCAAAACGCGGCTGGTCGCGATCGGGGCAGATGGACAGACCCGCATCGAAAGCCAGCCGGTCGCTGGGCCGTTGCCCCAACTTCCAGACCAGGCCTTCGCAGCGCTTCTGGACGCGATGCGTGAAGCCGAGCAAAAAGGAGTTGCCAAAGCCGCCGCCTTCGTCAAGCTTTACGGCGCGAAGGGTACAGCACCGGCCTCCCGCTTGGCCGGCCCGTTAGCGACCCCGTACCGCCTCTTGCAGGAATCCCTTCAGCTCCACGCGGGAACGCCCGAAGCCAAACGAAAAACCGAGAAAGCCATCGAACTGCTCCGATCGCTCGTTCCATCTCGCCCAGATGACGCTTTCGCCTGGATGCTTTTGGCCGACTGCTATTTAAACCTCGGTCGGGCCGAAAAAGCCGCCGAGTATTTGACGAGGGCTCGCCAGGCAGCTCAACGTCTTCCCGAGAGCGATCCAGACCGCCTGGAAATCGAAGCCGATTTCGCCCTTTTCGTCCAACATGATCCACTGGCAGCCATCGAGCGATACGAAAAGATCGTCGCGGCTTCCGGTCCGCGAAAGTCGGATTCGGTTCGGCGGGCCCTGTGGATGCTCGCAGGCCTGTATCTGGGGGACTGGGGAGCGGGGCCTCAGGTGGGCGAAAAGTTCGGTGACCGGGAACGGCTGGATCGAGCCCGAGATGCCATCATCGAATTGCTCGTCGATTGGCCCGACTCGGATGAAGCCGCCTACTACCAGCGGTATGTGCACCCACCTGTCAAACGGCGAAAAATGTCGCCCGATGGTTCGCCGTTGCGTTACGCCCAGCGGGTGCACAAGGTCGTCGTGCCATCGGCGGGTCGCACAAAATTCGCCCAAACTTCGGTCGGCCCCTGAGTCGGCTTTGTCCAACGGTGTGTCTTCAGCTCACGGGCGGAAAACCCTTCGGCTCCACACTGCCGAGAATTCCGAATCCAACAAGCGGCGCAAAGCTACGAGCGAGGGCAGTTCCAGGTCCTCCCTCGCTCGTGTCATGTTAGCGAGTCGAGCCCGGAGTGTTCACGGGGATCACACTCCTCCTTGAGGCAAGCAGAGGCGCTCAGGATAGTTTTCCCCCTCTCACCACGCCTCGGGCCCGTGTGTTACCGTCCGTCCGTCACAGGCATTGTTTGTGGATGATCCGGACGAAGCCGAGGAACAAAGCCTGAGCGGACTCCGGCTGAGTCGTTGAGCCGTCATGGTGAGACGTACCGTTCCGGATTCGCCAGGAAGAGGTCGCGGTTCTTCTTGGTGGCGAACCAGTACGGCCGCCCGTTATACGGGACGAAGCAGTTGCCCGTCACCCGCTGTCCCGTCTTTCGCAGGATGACGATATCGATTCCGCCCAAAACGGGAGCGAACCTCTGCGGATCGCGGTCGAACGCCTCTTTGGCCCGAGCACTGGAAAAGTGAAAGACGCGTCCCTCGAAGACCGAGGTAAACTGCTTCTTGGCGGGGATGAGCCGATGCTCGAGCATCGCCACCGGACAGTAGCCGCGAAGGCACGCCACCTCGGGAAGAGCTTTAGTGGTATCGGTTTCGTGTTTCACCAGCATTGCTGACCGGTTGGACGAAGCGGTGCCGCCACGCCGGTCGTCCAGCTCCCGACGGAAACGCTTCGGCTGGTTTTGCCCGGTCGGGACACTTTGAGGGACCGCATCGGGAGCGGGCGGGATCGAACCGCGCTGGGGAACCGGGCGGAGGACCGCGCCCGTGGCCTTTGAGGCTTTGCGACCCGGATCTTCGGGCGGCGGCACCGGGGCCTTTTCCTCCTTCTTGGGCGTTACCGGCTCAGCCGGTGGCGCAGCCTGAGGCTCTGCTTCTTCTTTCCTCGGCGCCGCCTCCTCCTCAGCAGGCTGAGGAATAACCTCTTCCGTGTAGCCGGCATACCAGCACTCACAGCATTCATTCAACGCCTCGGCGATCGCTTCACGCACCCGCGGAGAAGGTTCGAGCGGACACCCTTCGTCGTCGTAGCCGTAGGCTCGCTCAGACAGCGCGTTGAGGACCTCGGGTTTGGGACAGCAGCCGCGGCACGTGTCGAACCGGCGCAGTTTTTTCTTGCCCGGATGCGGATCATGTCCGCGGTGGAATTGCTCCTTCAGCGCTTTGGCGGCCGCCAGCCGAACCTTCTCGCTTGGGTCCTCTTGCAGCAGTTTCATCAACTGCTCCTGGGCCTCCGGATAGGCCACGCAGTCGACCGTTCCGAGAAACTTGGCGGCTTTGGCCCGGTTCTTAGCGTCCAATTGCTGAGCCTTGATCTTGGCAGCCAGCCCCTTGGCCGAATCGACGGGGGCCCCGGCGAACGGCGGCCGCAGCAACTTGGGCGTGCAAAGAAGCTTGGTGTTGTACGCGATGGGAAGACCGGTGAGAAAATCCAACAAGCTGGGGCTGAGAGGCGGTGGCGTGAACTCCGGCGCTGTCTCCTGAGCGCCCAACCGGACCATCGGGACGGCCATCAGCAGAAAGACACCGAGGCCGACACGGCAAAGCTCTTTCCGGATCGTTCTGTGAGACCACATGGATACGCTCTCCTTAACTTCTATGTCTCCACGCCATTGCCACTTATCCGCCGAGCCGCAGTACCTACTCGGCCGCCGACCTCTCCCACCCGGCCACTCGTCTCGCCCAGCGTCACTTCGACGTCGCGCGGAAGCTGTCGCCGAGCTCGTCCGCTTTGGGGCGAGCTCCTGCAATGGAGCAAATCCGCTCCGCGCAGCCGAGCCGTAGCTACACAATCGGCGCAGCCAGAACAATCCGCTTAAGCCCAGACATCCGCCGATCCCGAGTTTCCGGAATCCGCCCGGCACGGCCGTCATAATCCGAATTCCCGTCAAACTGCTCGCGTTCGGAAAGGTTGGGATCAAGAAAAACTCGGCAAACTGTATCGACGCCACCGTTGACGGTCTCGCTCACCGAATGGTGTCACCAAATGGGATCACCCCGGTCACCCAATGGAGCCTCCGGTGAGCGAGCGATGTTCTCGCTCAGACGGCCAAAAATCCCATTTCGGCGACCGGAGGCGTTCCGTTCAAGAAGTGCGGAAGACAGAGGGGGCGGATGTCCGCGACAGTCTGTGATTGGTATACTCACAAAGAAGAGAGCCGCGAGACGTTGTGCTTCGTTTCGGTCGGACATGCCCGAAGGGATCAGCATCATGGCCAGCGAGCCGCAAGCAGCGACCGTGAAAACCGGACCACCAGAACCCAGCCGGCCGATGACGGCCGAGGAACTGCTCCGGTTGCCGGACGACGGCCATCGCTATGAGCTGATCAAGGGAGAACTGCGCATGATGTCGCCCGCGGGATTCGAGCATGGTCGGGTCGCAATCCGAGTGGGAGCGTTGCTCGACGAGGATGTCCGGAAGAATGACCTCGGGTCGACTTGCGGTGCTGAAACGGGATTCTTGCTTTGCCGCGATCCGGACACGGTGTTGGCCCCTGACGCGGCATTTGTCAAGAAAGAACGGCTCGAAGGTCTGGAGGATACACGAGGATATCTTCCGTTCGCTCCGGAACTGGCCGTCGAAGTCATCTCGCCTAGTGACAGCTTCACGGAGGTCGAGGAGAAGGCTCGTACTTGGCTCCAGGCCGGGACGCGCATGGTACTGGTGGTCGACCCTACGCCGCGAGTCGTGTACATCTATCGCGGCGCGGGCCGCACGGCGACGCTTACGGAACAGGATACGCTGGAGGCCGACGACGTCGTGCCCGGCTGGCGCGTGCCGGTGCGCGAGCTCTTCGTTTAGACCATGCCAATGCGGCGACCATCCTCGGCTGCCATCCGCGATCGGGAAACGGGCTTCTATGCCTTCACTCGCTTCAGAATCTGCAATGTCCGCGGCTTCAGTTGCCAGTGGCGATTCGTAGAGCGGGCAGAGCCGGTCACGGGAACATACGCGTCCGCCGTCTCGACACGGGCCGTTGTCGAACCGTAATTCGCCAAAAACCAGGTATAGCTCGCGGTTGGCGAAGACCGAAGCCACGACGTCCTGCGGCAACGAGTGCGCAAAGAGATCGGAATCATGGATTTCCAG